>CALXDU010000022.1 GCA_944387145.1 uncultured Oscillospiraceae bacterium
CCCTGCCAAAGCAGAGACCATCTCCAACAAAATATTCTTTTGTTTTTTCACTGTCTACTTGACAGGGGGCACCTCATATTGGCAGGGGCTTCCAGTGACGATATTTTTGTCATTGTACTCTTCTCCACCTTCGTCAGCATGGCCCAGGGCGGCAGCGCACGGATTCTGGATTTTGTGAATATCCCCGTTTCCATGGTTCTTGGTGTGGCTTTGGGTGCGGTAACGGGATACTTCCTCAGCCGCTTCTTTGAAACCGCCTATGCCTGCAAGCACTGTGTCAGAAACAGCATGAAAGTCATCATCGTTCTGGGAACGTCTTTCCTGCTGATGGCTGTGGAAACCTGGCTGAAAGATGTGGTATCCGTCTCTGGACTGCTGGCTGTTGTGAGCATGGCCTGTGTAATCAAAATCAAGAGCATTCCTTTTGTATCTCAGCGGCTGTCCCAGAAATTCGGGAAACTGTGGCTGGCGGCAGAGGTGATTCTCTTCGTTCTGGTGGGTGCAGCGGTGGATATCCGCTATACGCTGGGGGCGGGATTGAGTGCCGTAGCTATCATTCTGATTGCCTTGGTTTTCCGGGCAGTTGGAGTACTTCTGTGCATGACCGGCACCGCTCTGAATGGGAAAGAGCGGCTGTTCTGTGTCATTGCCTACCTTCCCAAGGCTACCGTTCAGGCTGCCATCGGCTCCGTTCCTCTGGCACTGGGGCTGCCCTGTGGTCAGATTGTTCTGACGGTAGCGGTATTGGCCATTCTGATTACCGCTCCCCTGGGTGCACTGGGTATGGACTTTACCTACCGGAAACTGCTGACAAAAGACACTGGCAATTCATAACATGTATAACCCTCAGCCAGTACGGGTGAGGGTTTTCGTTTGGGCGCCGCATGATTGCCGGAAATAGAAATGAGCAAAGGCTGCAAGCAGCCTTTGCTCATGTTTTGTATTTTTCCGAATATGTTATTCACCGTAGCCCATAGGGTTCTGAGACTGCCATCTCCAGGAATCCCGGCACATATCCACCAGGTTCTTCTCTGCCTTCCAGCCCAGACCGGCAGCACTCTTGGCAGGGTCTGCGTAACAGGTAGCCAGGTCGCCGGGGCGGCGGTCCACGATCTGATAAGGAACCTTGACGCCATTGGCCTCTTCAAATGCCTTGACCATATCCAGCACGCTGTAACCGATACCGGTGCCCAGGTTGAACACTTCGCAGCCCAGGTTTTCCACAGAGTACTTCACCGCAGCAACGTGACCCTTGGCCAGGTCTACCACATGGATGTAGTCCCGGACGCCGGTGCCGTCGTGGGTGTCGTAGTCATTGCCAAAGACGCTGAGCTTCTCCCGGCGGCCCACAGCCACCTGGGTAATGTAGGGCATCAGGTTGTTGGGGATGCCGCGAGGATCTTCGCCGATCATGCCGCTCTCATGGGCACCGATGGGGTTGAAGTAGCGCAGCAGCACGATGCTCCACTCCGGATCGGCATGTGCCATGCCGGAGAGAATCTGCTCGGTCATGTACTTGGTCCAGCCGTAGGGGTTGGTGCAGTTGCCGGTGCGGCTGGTTTCCCGCAGAGGCATCTCGTTGTCGCCGGAATACACCGTTGCGGAGGAAGAGAAGATGATCTTCTTCACGCCCACTTCTCCCATAACCTTTGTCAGAACCAGGGTGGAGTTCAGGTTGTTATCGTAGTAGCGCCAGGGCTGGGCAACAGATTCGCCCACAGCCTTCAGACCGGCAAAGTGGATAACCGCAGAAATCTCATTTTCTGCAAAGATCTTGCGCAGCAGGGCCTCGTCCCGGACATCGCCTTCATAGAACTTGACCTTCTTACCGGTGAGGGTTTCCACCCGCTCCAGACTCTTGGGATTGGAATTGCACAGATTGTCTACGACCACAACGCCATAGCCGGAATTGAGCAGTTCCACGCAGGTGTGGGAGCCAATGTAGCCGGCACCGCCGGTGACCAAAATGTTCATGGGGGATTCCTCCTTTTATTTGTCGTAAAGTGATTATATCATACCCGATTCTATGATGCAAGTCCCCGGATCTCACAGTTTTGTGCATATTCCGCACAAACAAATATCTGTTTGACCACTTCTTTTTCTCCACAGGGAAACTAGCTATTCCTATTGCTTTTTTTCAAAAAAGTACTATAATTTCTCGTAATGCTTTGAATCATGTCTATATAATAAGGAGGACGTATTTTCGTGTCGCAGGCAAATAAGAATATGCTTCAGGGTCCTTTGCTGGGCAGTATCATCGTCTATACCATTCCAATCATCCTTACCAGCCTTTTGCAGCTTCTGTTCAATGCTGCTGATTTGGTTGTCGTTGGCCGTTTCTGCGGCAGCATTTCCGTGGCAGCTGTAGGTGCTACTGGTGCCATCACCAACCTGCTGGTAAACTTCTTCATTGGTCTTTCCGTTGGCGCCGGTGTGACCGTGGCCCATGGTTTGGGCGGTCATGAGGACGATGTGGTGCATCATACCGTTCATACCGCCATGCCGACAGCTCTGGTCAGCGGTGTGATTCTGACGGTGATTGGTGTAGCCTTCTCTGAAACCCTCCTGCGGATGATGGGAACGCCGGACAGTGTGCTTCCCCTGTCCGCTGTGTACATGAAAATCTATTTTGCCGGCGTCACGTTCACCATGGTCTATAACTTCTGCGCCGCCATTTTGCGGGCTGTAGGCGACACCAAAAGCCCCTTGGTGTTCCTGACCATTGCCGGTGTGGTCAACGTGATTCTGAACGTGGTATTTGTTTACTTTTTCAGCATGAATGTGGCTGGTGTTGCTCTGGCTACCACCATTTCTCAGGCGATTTCTGCCGTTCTGGTTGTTCTGGCTTTGATGAAGCGCAACGATGCCTGTAAGTTGGTTCTGGGCCAAATGCATTTCTACAAGCCCCAGCTTACCAAAATGCTGCGTATCGGTCTGCCTGCGGGCATTCAGAGTTCTCTGTTTTCCATTTCCAACGTGCTGATTCAGTCCTCTGTCAACTCCTTCGGCGATGTTCTCATGTCCGGCAATGCTGCCGCAGCCAATATTGAAGGCTTTGTTTACGTCTCTTTGAACGCCTTCCATCAGACAGCCGTGAATTTCATCGGTCAGAACGCCGGTGCCAAGCAGTATTCCCGGGTATATAAAACTTTGTGGATTTGTTTGGGATGCGTTACCGTGGTAGGTTTGACCTTGGGCACTCTGGTGTGGTCGGTGGGACGGCAGCTTTTGTCTATCTACATCACCGATTCTGCCGAAGCCATCTCCTACGGCATGGTTCGGATTGCATATATCTGTCTGCCTTATTTTGTGTGTGGTCTGATGGACGTGTCCACCGGTGCCCTGCGGGGAATGGGTTCCTCCCTGGAACCGATGATTATCTCCGTGTTGGGAATCTGCGGTTTGCGGATTGTGTGGATTTACACCATCTTCCAGGTTCCTGAATTCCATACACCCCAGTGTCTGTACTTCTCCTATCTGGTGTCCTGGATTATTACGTTCCTGATTCAGATGGCTGCCTTTATTCAGGTGTATCGAAAAGCAGAAAGAGCAGCTTGATTCTTTCGCAAAAAGCACGATCCGTAAACAGGCGGATCGTGCTTTTCCTTATTTCGTCATTTTTTCCTGCTTCACTTTGTGATCAATCACATGGCGGCCAGCCAGTTCCCGACGAATGTCTTCGACAGAAATTCCCATCTGCACCATCAGCACCAAAACATGATAGGCAAGATCCGCTATTTCGTACACCGTTTCCGGCTTATCCTGGGCCTTGCCCGCGATGATGACCTCCGTGGACTCCTCCCCTACTTTTTTCAGGATCTTATCCAGTCCCTTCTGGAAAAGATAGGTGGTGTAGGAGCCTTCCGGCAGTTTTTCCTTCCGATCCTGAAGCAGCTGATAGAGTCCTTCCAGGGAGAACTTCTCTTCCGGCTCTCCGAAAAGCGGATTGTGGAAACAGGACTCTGCTCCGGTATGACAGGCAGGACCATCCTTTTTAACCCGCACCTCCAGTGCATCATAATCGCAGTCCGCCTGAATGGATACGATATGCTGGAAGTTGCCGCTGGTTTCCCCTTTCAGCCACAGCTCCTGCCGGGAACGGCTCCAGAAGCAGGTCAGTCCCTTTTCCAGAGAAATTTCCAGGCTTTGTCGGTTCATATAGGCCAGGGTCAGAACCTTTCCTGTGGCATCATCCACCACGATAGCAGGAATCAACCCTTTTTCGTCAAATTTCAGTTTCTCTAAATCCAACATATCATAACCTCACCAAAATATTTTCTTCCTGAAGACGGCGCTTCAAACGGAGAATCTGCACCTGTCCAAAATGAAAGATGGACGCTGCCAGTCCGGCATCCACTTTTGGCAGCCGCCGGAATAAGGTTACAAAGTCCTCTTCACAGCCGGCGCCGCCGGAGGCAATCACCGGAACATCCACAAGGTCGCAGACCGCTTCCAGCATTTCCAAATCAAATCCCTGCTTCACACCGTCGGTATCGATGGAATTGAGTACCACTTCTCCGGCGCCGCTGTCCACACAGCGCTTTACCCAGGAAAGCAAGTCCATGCCGGTATCTTCCCGGCCGCCTTTGGAAAATACCCGGAAGCCACCCTCCACCCGCTTGGCATCCACGGATAGCACCACACATTGATCGCCATAGCGTCTGGCTGCTGCGGCAACCAATTCCGGATTCCGGATAGCCCCGGAATTGACGCTGACCTTATCGGCACCGCACTTTAATACCCGATCAAAGTCTTCCAGCGTATTGATACCGCCGCCTACCGTCAGGGGGATAAAAATGGTGGAGGCCACCTGGGTCAGAATGTCTGTAAACAATTTCCTCCCCTCCGCGGATGCGGTAATATCATAGAAAACCAGCTCATCTGCTCCGTTTTCGCTGTAGAATTTCCCCAGTTCCACGGGGGAGGCCACATCCTGAAGCCCCAGAAAGTTGGTTCCCTTCACCACCCGGCCGTCCCGGACATCCAGGCAAGGGATAATGCGTTTTGTAATCATTTTGCCACCTCAATCGCCTGACGCAGATCCAGTGCGCCGATATAATAGGCTTTTCCTACAATGGCACCGTGGAGATTCATCTTCCGCAAAGCTGCAATATCTTCCAGGCTGGACACTCCGCCGGAGGCAATGAGATCCATAGAAAATCGCTCCGAAAGATGCCGGTAAAGTTCCCGATTGGTGCCCTGCATGGCTCCATCCCGGGAAATATCCGTACAAATCAGGGTTTTAACTCCCAAATTCTGCATATTTTCAAAAAAAGCTTCCGCGGTAATCTGAGCGGTCTCCGTCCAGCCTTTGATGGCCACCAGTCCATCCTTTAAGTCCACGCCAACCGCTATTTTTTCGCCAAACTGCTGCACTGCTGTTTCCAAAAAATCTGGATTTCTGACTGCAGCCGTGCCCAGAATGACTCGATTCACACCGGCATCCAGGTAACGCTTCACCGTCTCCATATTCCGGATTCCCCCGCCTACCTGGGCAAACAGGTTGGAAACAGAGAGAATTTTGCTGATGGTTTCCAGATTTTCCGGCTTGCCCGTTTTGGCCCCTTCCAGATCCACAAGATGAATCCGGGCTGCACCGGCGGCGGCAAACTCCTTGGCCACTTCCTCCGGGTGATGGCTGTACACCGTCATTTGGGTGTAGTCTCCCTTGTACAGCCGCACGGCTTTGCCTTGATACAGGTCAATGGCAGGATATAGTTCCATACGTCCGCCTCCTTACAGCTTGCAGAATCTGCGCAGAATTTCCAGGCCAACAGCACCGCTTTTTTCTGGGTGAAACTGACAGCCGAATACATTCTCCTTCTCCACTGCTGCGGTAATTGGGATGCCATATTCTGTCACAGCGGCAAGGGAATCATCGCAGCCTTCTGCAAAGTAGGAATGGACGAAGTAAACATACTGTCCCTGAGATTCCCGGAGGAGGGTTCCTTGATGCCATTGCAGCCGGTTCCAACCCATGTGGGGAATTTTCAGTTCGGCAGGTATCCGGCCTTCCATAGGCACCACCTGGCCCTTCAAAATCCCCAATCCCGGGTGCTGTCCGTATTCATAGCTTTTTTCAAACAGCAGCTGCATCCCCAGGCAGATTCCCAGCAGAGGCTTTCCCGCTGCTGCCCGGTCTTTTACAAAGGCATCCAGACCAGTCTGGGTCAGTTTTCCGGCGGCATCGGCAAAGGCTCCCACTCCCGGCAGTACCAGATGGTCTGCCTGATTTAGTTCTTCCCGACTGCTGCTGACAAATACCGATTCTCCCAGACTGCGAAAAGAAGATTGCAGGGAAAACAAGTTCCCCACGCCATAGTCAATAATGCCAACCATTACAATACCCCCTTGGTAGAAGGGATCTCTCCGCTTCCGTCCTGGGCCACTGCGGCTTTCAGTGCCCGGGCCAAGGCCTTGAAGGCACCTTCGGCTATGTGGTGGGCATTTTTTCCCGCCAGCTGTTTCAGGTGCAGACTCATGGGGCAGTTGCGGACAAAGCCCAGCAGGAATTCTTCGATCAGTTCCGTGTCAAAGGTTCCAATCTTCTCCGTGGGAATGTTCAGGTCATAGCACAGGCAGCTGCGCCCGGAAAGATCCACTGCGCACAGGATCAGCGCTTCATCCATGGGAAGCAGAAAGCTACCATACCGGGCAATGCCTCGTTTCTCACCCAAGGCGTTCTGAAAGGCTGTGCCAAGGCAAATGCCGATATCCTCTACACTGTGGTGGTCGTCCACTTGGATATCTCCGGTACAAGCTACTTCCAGGTCGAATTTCCCATGAGCAGCAAACAATGTCAGCATGTGATCCAGAAATCCGCATCCGGTGGCAATGCTGCTGCAGCCGCTGCCATCTAAGTTCAGGGATAAGCGGATATCGGTTTCCGCTGTTTTTCGGGTCAAATCAAAGCTTCTCATGGTTCCCCTCCAAAATTTCCTGAATTGCGGCAATCAAAGCCTGCATCTGTTCCGGCGTGCCGATGGTGATACGGTTGAATTGGCAGATTCTGGGGTTTGTAAAATGCCGCACCAGAATCCCCCGCTGCTTCAGCGCCAGATACAGTTCCTGACCGTCCATTTTATCGGTTTTCGCAAAGACGAAGTTGGCCAAGCTGGGCAGAACCTGGAATCCCAGGCTCTCCAGCTGAGCGGTGGTCCAGGCTCTGGTTTTTTGAATTTTCTCACAGGCTTCCCGGTAATAATCTTCTGCTTCCACCGTGGCCACCCCCAGCCGAAGGGTCAGGCGGTCCAAGTTATAGGGGTTGGTGGAAAACTTGATCTTTTCCAGGTCCGCAATAATCTCAGGGTTTCCAAAGGCATATCCCAGCCGTCCGCCTGCCAGGCAGCGAGATTTGGAAAAAGTCCGGGTTACCAGCAGATTATCATACTTTGCAATCAGCGGCAGAGCACTCTCTCCGCCAAAATCCACATAGGCCTCGTCCACCAAAACCAGATGATCCGGATTGGATGCGACGATCCTTTCCACTTGACCCAGGGACAGACTTAGTCCCGTTGGGGCATTGGGATTGGCAATCACCACCATTTTCCCCTTGCCGCAGTAGTCATTATGGTCAATGGAAAAGTCCTCTTTCAGCGGGATTTTCTCGTAGGGAATCCCGTACAAATCTCCAAAAACTTCGTAAAAACCGTAAGAAATATCCGGAAACACCACGCCGTTGCCGCCAAAGGCCATGAAAGCGAAATTCAAAACCTCATCAGAGCCGTTGGACAAAAATACCATATCCGGCTGCACGTCGTACAGCTGAGCCAGCTTTTCTTTCAGCTCTTTTCCGGTCGGGTCGCTGTACAGCCGCAGAAGTGCCACCTCCTCTGCCGTAATGGCTTCCACCACCGACGGTGCCGGCGGGTAGGGAGATTCGTTGGTATTGAGTTTGATATAGGCCATATCCCGGGGCTGCTCTCCGGGGGTATAGGCCTGCAGCGCCTGATACCGGGCATTCAAGAATCTGCTCATGGTGCCTCCTTGCGAATCATCACGCTTTTGCCGTGGGCCTGAAGACCTTCTTTTTCTGCAAAATACCGGATTTTTTCTGCTGCATTTTCCAGTGCCTGGGCAGTATAGTAAGTAAACTGGCTCTTTTTCACGAAGTCATCTACCCCAAGTGCGCTGGAGAATCGGGCGGTGCCGGAGGTAGGAAGGGTATGGTTTGGGCCGGCAAAGTAGTCTCCCAGGGCTTCCGGACAACTTCGGCCCAGGAAAATGGAACCGGCATTCTGGATGGCGTCCAGGTAGGAGAAGGGATCATCCACCATCAGTTCCAGATGCTCCGGAGCAATTTCGTTGGCAATGGCAATTCCATCCATCAGAGAATCCGCCACAATGATTTTTCCATTGTTGTCAATGGATGCCCGGGCAATTTCTGCTCGTGGAAGCTGAGGAAGCTGCTTTTCCAGTTCCTCCGACACCGCCTGGGCCAGTGCTTCACTGTCCGTTACCAGCACGGCACTGGCAAGCTTATCGTGTTCTGCCTGGCTGAGCAGGTCCGCCGCCACATGGGCAGGGTTACTCTTTCCGTCGGCAATCACCAGAATCTCACTGGGTCCGGCAATCATGTCGATGGCCACGGTGCCAAACACCTGCTTTTTAGCTTCCGCCACGAAGGCATTGCCGGGGCCAACGATTTTATCCACCTTGGGAACGCTTTCCGTACCGTAAGCCAGTGCTCCGATGGCCTGGGCGCCGCCTGCTTTGAAAATTCGGTCAACGCCAGCAATTTTTGCAGCTGCCAGGATGGCGGGAGGTATCTTGCCATTTCTGTCCGGTGGGGTCATCATCACAATCTGAGAACATCCGGCAATTTTGGCAGGAATGGTATCCATCAGCACGGTGGATGGGTAAGCAGCTGTACCGCCGGGAACATAAATGCCTACCTTTTCAATGGGCGTTACCTTCTGTCCCAGGACAATGCCGGGACGCTCCGCAATCAGAAAACTATTGCGCACCTGTTTTGCGTGAAAAGCGCGGATATTGTCCGCTGCTTCTTTCAAAATGTCCAGAAATTCCGGTTCCACCCCAGCAAAGGCTTCCTGAATCTCTTCCTGGCTGACTTCCAAGGCATCAAGCTCTGCACCGTCAAATTTCCGGGTATAGGACAGGACTGCCTGATCGCCGTTTTTGCGCACATCGGACAAAATGGCGGACACCACATCTTCCACTTTCGCCATTGGTACCACCCGGGAAAAGATTTCGCTGTTTGGCACCTGGCCGTATTTCATAATCTTAATCATATTTTCTCTCCACCTGTCCTTGTAAACGCTCCCGAATGGTGTTGATCTGGGTATCCTTAAACTGATAACTGGCAATATTGGCAATCAGCCGGGCACTGATGGGGACAATCTCCTCATAAACCATCAAGTCATTTTCCCGCAGGGTGGTACCTGTCTCCACGATATCCACAATCACATGGCTCAATCCCAAGATGGGAGCCAGTTCAATGGAACCGTTGAGGTGAATGATGTCGATATCCCGGCATTTGCCGCTGTAGTAGCTGCGGGTAATATTGGGGAATTTGGTGGCAACCTTCAGCGTCTGTCCCACCGGGTCCCGGAAGTCCTTCTTCCCTGCCACTGCCATGCGGCATTTGCCCATGCGCAGGTCCAGCAGTTCATACACATCCGGCTGATATTCCAGCAGAATATCCTTGCCGACAATGCCCAAATCCGCCGCGCCCCGCTCTACATAAATGGCAACGTCAGAGGGTTTCACCCAGAAATAGCGAATCCCCTTTTCCGGATTTTCAAAAATCAGTTTCCGCCCTGGGTCTTCCAGCGCAGGACAGTCATAGCCGCTGTTTTTCAGCATGGCGTAGGCCTTCTCTCCCAGGCGACCTTTGGGCAGGGCGATGTGAATCCAGTTCTTCATTTCACCTGCGCCCCCTTTTCAAATTGTTTCATCTGTTTCCAGGTACGGTCTTTCGGAATGGAGGTACTGACCAGCACACTGCCTTGCTTTGCTGCTTCGGCGGCTGCCTGGGCCAAAATGACGGTATCCACGCTGCCGTCATGGACAATCAAAGTATCAATATCCTGGATATCTTCTTGGGAATGCTGCTGAAGCATATCCAGGTAAATGGCAAAGCCAATGGCACGGCTTTTGCGTCCCATTTTCCGGGGCAGCTTGTCGTACTGTCCGCCGGAGAGAACACTGGCAGGAATTCCTTCCAAATACCCACGGAACACCACGCCGCTGTAATACCCCAGGTCGCTGCTTACAGAGAAATCCAGCCGCACCGATTCTGTCCAGCCGCCGCTTTCCAGAATCCGCCACAGCTGCGCCAGTTCTCCAAGGGCGTTTTTTTCTTCCTGGGTTGTCAGAACGCTTTCCATCTGCTTCAGAACCGCTTCTCCGTTTCCCCGGCAGGCTGCCAAGGTGCGCAGCTTCTCCCAGGCGGGAAGATTTCCCCGGCAAAGTTCCTGCAGACCGTGGAGATTCTTTCCCCGCAGGCAATCCATGGCCTGCTTTTTTTCTCCCTCCGTCAAGCCGCAGCTATCCAACACCGCAGAAATCAGGCCCATATGGGAAATGTTCAGCGCAAACCGCTCCTGCATCAGGGACAAGCTCTGCACTGCCAGCATGACTACTTCCGAAATCTCGTACTCACCCAGATCGCCTACACACTCCAGCCCCGCCTGGCGGATTTCCCGGTAGTCCCGGTAGACGTTTTCATCGTAGTAAACCTTCTGTACCACACCCGGGGTCTGGGGGGCATTTTTAACAATGGACAAGGTTACGTCCGGCTTCAGTGCCAGCAGCTGTCCCCCTTCGCCGGAAAAGGTGATAATCTGGTCGGAGACCAGAAAATCTTTGTTGTGCACATACAGCTCATACTCTTCAAAGTGGCTCATTTTATATGGAACGTAACCATAGCGGCTGTACAAGCTGCGCAGAGCGAAAACCGCCTGCTCCTCACGTTTCCAAATCCTGTCCATCATCCAACTTCCCCGCTTTCTTCAGCGCATCCAGCGCTGTCCGATATCCACCGCCATAATTCAGGCACCGGTTCACCCGGCTGATGGTGGCGGAACTAGCTCCTGTAGCTTCAGAAACCTCAATATAATTGCTGCCGCTGTCCAGCAGGCAGGCTACCCGGAACCGCTGAGAAATCGCCTGCAGCTCCTTAATGGTACAGATATCCTCAAAAAACAACTGACACTGCTCCACTGTTTCTAATGACAAAATCGCTTCATAAAATGCATTTTCTCCTGGATGTCGAATGGTACCCATAGCAGCATAATTCCTTTCTGTTCCCGTTCCAGGCTCTGCGCCAGGAAAAGGAGTGTTCTTTTCCTGATACTTTATCACTTTAGCTTATTAAAGTCAAGAGAAATTTTGTAAATCTCCGGCTTTTTCCTGCGTTTCTTTTCAGTGGACATATGTCATTGTCAAGAAAACATTTTCTTGTTCAAACCCTTGACCTTGGGCTTCACCGGTGATAGAATAAAGCAACCTGATGTGCATGAACACGGATGCACACCTTTTCCGGGACAGCGGTTCCGGTTTACCCAACGATACAGAAGAGGTGTTTCAAGATGGAAAAGAAAAATATTGACTGGAGCAGCCTGGGGTTTGCCTATGTGCAGACAGATATGCGCTATGTCTCCAACTATAAAAACGGCGCTTGGGATGATGGCTGCCTGACCGACCAGGCAAATGTCACCATGAGCGAGTGTGCCTGTGTGCTTCAGTATGCCCAGACCTGCTTTGAGGGCATGAAGGCCTACACCACCCAGGATGGCCATATTGTCTGCTTCCGGCCTGATCTGAATGCTCAGCGGATGGCTGCTTCCTGCCGCCGGCTGAAAATGCCCGTTTTCCCGGAAGATCGCTTTGTGAAGGCTGTGGTGGAAACCGTCCGGGCCAACGCCGCCTGGGTTCCCCCTTACGGCAGCGGCGCTTCGCTGTACCTGCGGCCGTTTATGTTCGGCAGCGACGCCATCATCGGTGTCAAGCCCGCCACGGAGTTCCAGTTCCGTGTCTTTGCTACCCCAGTAGGTCCCTACTTCAAGGGCGGCATCAAGCCTCTGAAACTGCGGATCTGTGACTATGACCGGGCAGCTCCCAGAGGTACCGGCCATGTAAAGGCAGGTCTGAACTACGCCATGAGTCTGTACGCCATTGTGGATGCCCACGAGCAGGGATATGACGAAAATGTCTACCTGGATTCCGGCAGCCGCACTTTCATCGAGGAAACCGGCGGCGCCAACATTGTCTTTATCAAGGGCAATACTCTGGTCACCCCCAAATCCGACACCATTCTGCCCTCCATCACCCGCCGTTCTCTGGTGCAGGTAGCCAAGGATTACCTGGGCATGGAAGTGGAAGAACGGGAGGTTGCTCTGAGCGAAATCGGTGACTTCACCGAATGCGGTCTGTGCGGTACCGCTGCGGTGATTTCTCCTGTGGGTACCATTGTCGATCACGGCAAGGAAATCCACTACGCAGGCTTCGGTCCCACCATCCAGAAACTGTATGACACCCTCACCGGCATCCAGATGGGCCGGATTCCGGCTCCGGAAGGCTGGATTGAAGTGATTGAATAATGTTCTGAACAGGCGGCGATTCCCGGGATCTGCCGCCTGTTTTCTTAATACTTACGGAGAAATACCAGGAAAATTTGTTCCGCAGTCAAAGACTTTTGTTTTTCAGTGCTTGACACCCGGCAGAAGAAGTGCTATAATTCACCCTACATAACGCACAACGCATGGAAGAGGAAAAAGCCGCTTGCTTCCCATCCAGAGAGCCGTCGGTTGGTGTGAGACGGTGTCGGAAAAAGCAGTATACTGGCCTCTGAGCGGCTGACCCCAACGCAAAAGCAAGTAGGGCAGACGGAACCCGACCGATACAGCGGGAGGCGATTGTTGGATCGCCATGAGTGGTCGCATCTGCGGCAAGAAGAGTGGTACCGCAAGGTTTTTATGTAACGTAAAAGCCCTGTCTCTTTGCATTTTGACAAGAGACAGGGCTCTTTTTATAAACCGAAAGGAAAGAACAATATGGTCACAATTGATAAACTGTTTCACGCTTCCCTGGTGCTGAAAGACATCATCCGCCCCACCCCCCTGGCAAAGGCCTACGGCATCGCCCCGGAGTGTGAACTGTACTTAAAGCCGGAAAATTTGCAGAATACCGGTTCTTTCAAGCTCCGTGGCTCCGGCTACAAAATTGCCATGCTTTCCGATGAAGAAAAATCCAAAGGCGTCATTGCCTGCTCCGCCGGAAACCACGCCCAGGGCGTGGCGCTGGCCGCTTCCAAATGCGGCATTTCTTCTTTGATCTGTCTGCCGGATACGGCCCCCATCTCCAAAATCGAGGCCACCAAAGCCTACGGCGCGCAGGTCTGCCTGGTGGAAGGCGTGTATGACGATGCCTATAACAAAGCACTGGAGCTGAAAGATGAGTTTGGCTATACCTTCGTCCATCCCTTCGATGACGAAAATGTCATTGCCGGTCAGGGTACCATCGGCTTGGAGATTGTTAACGATCTGGACAACATCGATGCGGTGATCGTCCCCATCGGCGGCGGCGGACTGATTTCCGGTGTTGCTTACGCCATCAAGTCCATCCGGCCTTCCATCAAAGTCTATGGTGTTCAGGCAGCCGGTGCTCCCAGTATGTACAATTCCATTCACAATGGCCATATTGACACCCTGGGAAGCGTCTCCACCATCGCTGACGGTATTGCTGTAAAGCGCCCGGGAGACCTGACCTATGAAATGGTCAACAACTATGTTGACGACATTGCCCTGGTGACCGAGGACGAAATCTCCTCCGCCATTCTGGCCCTGATTGAAAAGCAGAAGATGATTGCCGAGGGTGCAGGCGCTGTTTCCGTGGCTGCTGCCATGTTCAATAAGTTCCCCATCCAGGGCAAAAAAGTAGTCAGCCTGATCTCCGGCGGCAATATCGATGTAACCAGCCTGTCCCGTGTTATTGAGCGTGGCCTGATGAAATCCGGCCGGATTGCTACGCTGCTCATTGAGCTGGCTGACAAACCGGGTCAGCTGAAAGACGTATCCCGGATCATCGCCGACTGCGGCGGCAATGTCACCGGCGTACATTACGAGCGGGGCGGCACAGAAAGCATCAACGGCTGCTTCCTGCGCATGGAACTGGAAATCCGCAATTATGAGCATGTAGAGCAAATCACTCAGGCACTGAAAGCCGAGGGATTCCGAATCGTATAAATTATCATTTCTAAAAAGGAGTTAAACGCATATGGACACCAGTAAGTACAGCATTGGCTACTACCCTGCCCCGGGCAGCCATTACAAGTGGGTTCAGAAAGATCACATTGAGAAAGCCCCCCAGTGGTGCAGCGTCGACCTGCGCGACGGCAATCAAAGTCTGGTCATTCCCATGAGCCTGGAAGAAAAGCTGGAGTTTTACCATATGCTGCTGCGGGTGGGCTTCAAGGAAATTGAGGTTGGTTTTCCCGCCGCTTCGGAAACGGAATACGAGTTTCTGCGTACTCTGATTGAAAACAACATGATTCCCAAGGATGTGACTGTTCAGGTGCTGACCCAGTGCCGGGAACACATCATTCGCAAAACCTTTGAAGCCTGCAAAGGCGCACCCAACGCCATTATCCACTTCTATAACTCCGTCAGCGTTGCCCAGCGGGAACAGGTATTCCGCAAGGGCAAAGAAGAAATCAAGCAGATTGCCGTGGAAGGCGCCAAACTGGTCAAGCGGCTGGCTCAGGAATATGAAGGAAACTTCCGGTTTGAATATTCTCCGGAAAGCTTCACCGGTACCGAACCGGAATACGCTTTGGAAGTGTGCAATGCGGTGCTGGATGTCCTGGAGCCCAGCGAAACCAACAATGTCATCATCAACCTGCCGGTTACCGTGGAAATGAGCATGCCTCACATTTATTCCAGTCAGGTGGAATACATGAGCGAGAACCTCAAATACCGGGAGCATGTGACACTGTCGCTGCATCCCCACAACGACCGGGGTACCGGTGTGGCGGATACGGAGCTGGCGCTGCTGGCCGGCGCCGACCGGGTGGAGGGCACCCTCTTCGGCAATGGCGAACGCACCGGCAATGTGGACATCATTACCTTGGCCATGAATATGTACTCCCATGGCGTGGACCCGGAGCTGGATTTCTCCGACATGCCCGCCATCTGCAAGGTATATGAAGAATGTACCCGGATGCACGTTTACGAACGCAGTCCCTATGCAGGAGCCTTGGTATTCGCCGCCTTCTCCGGCTCCCATCAGGATGCCATTGCCAAGGGCATGAACTGGCGCAGGGAAAAGAACCTGCACCAGTGGACAGTACCTTACATTCCCATTGATCCTCAGGATATCAGCCGCACCTACGATGCCGATGTCATCCGGGTCAATTCCCAGAGCGGCAAGGGCGGCATTGGTTATCTGCTGGAGCAGGCTTACGGCTACATCCTGCCGCCGAAGATGCGCGAACATCTGAGCTACCAGTGCAAGAGCGTTTCCGACCACGATCACCGGGAACTGAAGAGCGAAGACGTGCTGGCAATCTTCATGGACTGCTATCTCAATGTGCATGATCCCATCGCCATCTCCCGGATGAGCTTTACCCAGACCGCTTCCGGTGTGGATGCCTACATCACCTTCCTGCGTCACGGCCGGAAAACCACCTTGCAGACCTCCGGCAACGGTTCTTTGGATGCGGTCAGCAATGCGCTGAAGGAGTATACCGGGAAGTCTTATGTATTGAAGGTTTACACCGAGCACAGCGTCCAGCAGCGCAGCTCCGGTTCCACTGCTGCCGCCTATATCGGTCTGGAAGACGCAGAAGGCAATATGTACTGGGGTGCCGGTACGGATACCGACATCATCAAGGCCAGTGCCCACGCCCTGATCAGCGCCTACAACAACATGACCCAGGAATAAAGGAGAAGAAAACCATGGCTATGACAATGACACAGAAAATCTTGGCCGCCCACGCAGGGCTAGACAGCGTCAGCGCCGGACAGCTGATCCGCGCCAAGCTGGACATCGTCCTGGGTAACGACATTACCACTCCGGTGGCCATTAACGAGTTTACCAAGAACGGATTTTCCCAGGTATTTGACAGGGACAAAATCGCCATCGTTCTGGACCACTTTGTCCCCAACAAGGATATCAAAGCCGCGGAGCAGTCCAAGCAGTGCCGGGAATTTGCCTGCAGCCACTGCGTCAGCCATTTTTACGATGTAGGCAAAATGGGCATCGAGCATGCTTTACTTCCGGAGCAGGGCGTGGTTACCGCTGGTGACTGCATCATCGGTGCCGACAGCCACACCTGCACCTACGGTGCATTGGGTGCCTTCTCCACCGGCGTAGGCAGCACCGATATGGCTGCCGGCATGGCTACCGGTACCGCCTGGTTCAAGGTTCCCTCTGCCATCCGGTTCCATCTGACCGGCAAACTCCCTGCCAATTGCAGCGGCAAAGACGTGATTCTGACCATCATCGGCAAAATCGGCGTGGACGGTGCCCTGTACAAGAGCATGGAGTTCTGCGGTGAAGGCGTTGCCTCCCTTTCCATGGACGACCGGCTGTGCATCTGCAACATGGCCATTGAGGCCGGGGCCAAAAACGGCATCTTCCCGGTGGACGATGTGACCATGGCCTATATGGAAGGCCGCTGTGAGCGCCAGCCCGTGGTTTACACCGCCGACCCGGATGCTCAGTACGAGCAGACCATTGAAATTGACCTGAGCAGCATCGTCCCCACGGTTGCCTGCCCCCATCTGCCGGAGAACACCAAGCCTGCCGCTGAGCTGAGCCACATTAAAATCGATCAGGTAGTGATCGGCAGCTGCACCAACGGCCGGATGGAGGACATGGAAGCGGCCTACAACACCCTGAAGGGCAAGACCATCGCTCCGGGAGTACGCTGCATCATCATCCCCGCCACCATGCAGATTTACCGGGATTGTGTGGAAAAAGGCTACGTTACCGCCTTTATTGACGCCGGCGCTGTGGTTTCCACCCCCACCTGCGGCCCTTGTCTGGGCGGCTATATGGGCATTCTGGCAGCTGGTGAGCGGTGCATTGCCACCACCAACCGCAACTTCGTCGGCCGGATGGGCCATGTAGACAGCGAAGTATATCTGGCCAGCCCCGCCACTGCCGCCGCTTCCGCCCTCACCGGTTACATCACCGCTCCCAAGGAGGTCTGAGTATGAACACTCAAGGAACTGTTTTCAAGTATCCCGACAACGTGGATACCGATGTGATTATCCCCGCCCGGTACTTAAATACCGCCAATGCCCAGGAACTGGCAAAGCACTGCATGGAAGACATCGACACCAGTTTCGTCAGCCGGGTACAGCCTGGAGATATTATGGTTGCCGGATGGAACTTTGGCTGCGGCTCTTCCCGGGAGCATGCCCCTCTGGTCATCAAGACCTGCGGAACCGGTTGCGTCATCGCCAAGAGCTTTGCCCGGATTTTCTACCGCAACGCCATCAATATTGGACTTCCTATTCTGGAATGTGAACAGGCTGCGGAAGAAATTCACTCTGGCGACCAGGTGCATGTGGATTTCGATTCCGGCATCATCACCAACCAGACCACCGGCAAAACCTATCAGGCAGAGCCTTTCCCAGAGTTCATTCAAAACATAATTCGCAAGGGCGGACTACTTGCCTCTTTACGGGAGGTGTGATATAATGACAAGAAATATCGCACTGATCCGGGGCGATGGTATCGGCCCGGAGATTGTAGAGCAGGCTTTGTTGGTTCTGAACAAAGTTGCTGCCCTCTATGGACATACCTTTACTTATACCGACGTAGATATGGGCGGAAACGCCATTGACAAGTGGGGCGATCCCCTGCCCCAGGAAATGCTGCAAAAGTGTCTGGATTCAGACAGCGTATTGCTGGGCGCCGTAGGCGGCCCCAAGTGGAATGATGTACCGGGCCCCATGCGTCCGGAAAAGGGACTGCTCCGGCTCCGGGCGGGAATGGGTGTCTACAGCAACAACCGGCCCGCAAAAATCTGGCCCCAGCTGGCCTCCGCTTCCCCGCTGAAGCAGGAGATTGTGGACAAAGGCATTGATTTTCTCATTGTCCGGGAGCTGACTGGCGGTATTTACTTTGGAAAACACGAAACGCTGCACCAGGACGGCGAAGCCGTTGCGGTAGACGAACTGCGTTACTCCGAGAGCGAAATTCGTCGAATCGGCCGGATTGGCTTTGAATCCGCCCGGAAACGCCGGGGCAAGCTGTGCAGCGTGGAAAAGAGCAACGTACTGGACTCCTCCCGGCTGTGGAAAAAAGTTATGCATGAACTGGCGGAAGAATATCCGGACGTTACCCTTTCGGATATGCTGGTAGACAACTGCGCCATGCAGATTGTGAAAGACCCCAGCCAGTTTGACGTGATTGTAACGGAGAATATGTTCGGGGACATTCTTTCCGATGAAGCGTCCATGATTACCGGTTCCATCGGCATGATCCCCTCCTCTTCTCTTGGCGATACCACCTGCGGTCTGTACGAGCCCATTCACGGCTCTGCGCCGGACATCGCAGGCAAGGACATTGCCAACCCCATCGGCACCATTCTGGCAGCGGCCATGATGCTGCGCTACTCCTTCGATCTGGCTGCGGAAGCGGATACCATCGAATCCGCCGTATCCGCTGTTCTGGACCAGGATTATCGCACTGCTGACATTCTTCCCGACCAGGCGACCGGCTGCGTAAAAGTCGGCTGCAAGGAAATGGGCAGATTGATTATAGAAAACCTGACGAAAGGATGATGGCATGAAACTTTCCGGTTCCGATATCATCGTACGTACATTGATTGAACAGGGCACCGACGTGGTCTTTGGCTACCCCGGTGGTCAGGTCATCAATATCTACGATTCCCTGTACAAATATCAAGGGGAACTGAAACACGTCCTTACCGCCCATGAACAGGGCGCTTCCCACGCCGCCGACGGCTACGCAAGAGCCACCGGCAAGGTCGGCGTCTGTATCGCTACCTCCGGCCCCGGTGCCACCAATCTGGTCACCGGCATTGCCACCGCTTACATCGATTCCGTCCCGCTGGTTGCCATTACCGGCAACGTGCCCACCACCATCATCGGCACCGATGGTTTCCAGGAAATCGATATTACCGGCGTGACCCTGCCCATCACCAAGCACAATTACTTTGTCGGCTCCATTGATAAGCTGGCAGATACCATCCGGGAAGCCTTCCGGCTGGCCAAGTCCGGCCGTCCCGGCCCCGTTCTGATTGATGTGCCCAAGGATGTGCAGATTGCCCAGTGGGAATATGAACCCCAGGAGGCGGTTGCCGCTGAGGAAAGTTTCCCTGCCAAGGATATCCGCATCCATCAGGCTGCCGACTGCATCAATGCCGCCCAGCGCCCCTTCCTGTATTTTGGCGGCGGCCTTATTACCAGCGATGCTCAGGACGAACTGCTGCAGATTGCGGAGCGGATTGACGCTCCCATCGGCTGCTCCATGATGGGTATTTCCGGTGTTCCCACCGACTATCCCCGTTTTCTGGGCATGCAGGGCATGCACGGCCATTATGCCTGTTCCACTGCCATGCACCACGCTGACTGCATCATCGCCCTGGGCTGCCGGTTCAATGACCGGGTTACCGGTGACCGGGCCAAGTTCGCCGTAGGCGCCAAGATTGTCCACATCGACATTGACGGCGCCGAACTGGGCAAAACCGTTACCCCCGCCCATGGTCTGCGGGGCGACGTGAAAAAGACCCTGCAGAAGCTGCTTCCCCTGCTGAAGGAAGTCAAGCATCCCCAGTGGCAGGAAACCATTGACCGGTTCCTGGAAGAAGAGCAGCAGGGTATGGACAACCGGGAAGGCATGACCCCCCGGAATGTCATTGGTCTGCTCAACCAGCACCTGAATGAAAACACCCCCGTCGCCACCGATGTGGGCCAACACCAGATGTGGGCTGCCCAGTATCTGAACCTGAAGAATACCCGCCGGTTCATTTCCAGCGGCGGTTTGGGTACCATGGGCTTCGGCATGGGCGCCGCTATGGGTGCTGCACTGGGCACCAAGGAGCGCTCCGTTCTGGTTACCGGCGACGGAAGCTTCGGTATGAATCTGAACGAACTGGCCACCGCTGTGGTCAACCAGGTTCCTTTGGTGATTCTGCTGCTGAACAACGGTGTTCTGGGTATGGTTCGCCAGTGGCAGACCCTGTTCTTCGATAAGCATTATTCCAACACCACCCTGTCTGACCGTCAGACGGACTTTGTAAAGCTTGCCGAGGCCTTTGGCGCTCAGGCCAGCCGGGCGCTGACCCTGGAGGAGCTGGAAGCGGCTCTGACCAAGGCTTTCGCCTGCGACGGTCCTTATCTGATTGACTGCGCTATTGACAAAGACGAATTCGTTTTGCCCATGCTGCCTCCCGGCGGTTCCATGGATGATATCATTGTAAGGATTGGTGATTGATATGAAGAAATTTACTGTAGCCATTCTGGTCAACAACCAATTCGGCGTTCTGAACCGGGTCACCAGCATGTTCCGCCGCCGTCAGTTCAACATCACTTCTTTGACCGTCAGTGAGACGGAGTCCGAGGAATTCTCCCGGATTACCGTACAGTCGGAAGGTGACGAAGTAAAAAAAGAGCAGCTGATTAACCAGCTGTACAAACTGCCCGATGTGTGCTCCGTTGCAGAGCTGGACGACGTGGATACCGTCGGGCGGGAACTGCTGCTGATTAAAATGCGCAATGACCCTGCTGCCCGTAATGACATCCGCTCTGCCGCCACCGCTTACGAGGGCAAAGTGGTAGACTACACCAAAGACTCCTTCATCATTCAGATGGTGGGTGACAGCCGGAAAATTGACAACTTTATCGACCTGATGCGGGATTTTGAGATTCTGGAAATCTGCCGCACCGGACTGGTCACCCTCCAGCGGGGCGCTACCACCATCCGCAGAGTGACCAACCTGTAATTTCCCTTGTTTTCCCTTATCCCCGATAATCGAAATAAAAATGAACTAATTTTGGGAGGTAATCCGCTATGAATCGTATCTTCTATCAGCAGGACTGTGATCTGCAGAAACTGGCCGGCAAGACTGTTGCCATCATCGGCTACGGCTCCCAGGGCCACGCTCATGCTCTGAACCTGAAAGACAGCGGCGTGAATGTCATTGTCGGTCTGTACAATGGCTCCAAGAGCTGGGCCAAAGCTGAGGCTCAGGGCCTGACGGTTATGACCGCTGCCGAGGCTGCCAAGGCTGCCGATATCATCATGATCCTGATTAACGACGAGAAGCAGGCAAAGCTTTACAAGGAAAGCATCGAGCCCAACCTGACCGAAGGCAAGACGCTGGCCTTTGCCCACGGCTTCAACATTCACTTCGGATGCATCAAGCCTCCCAAGAATGTCAACGTCATTATGATCGCCCCCAAGGGCCCTGGTCACACTGTCCGCAGTGAGTACCAGGCCGGCAAGGGTGTTCCCTGCCTGATCGCCGTGGAGCAGGATGCCACCGGCGACGCTCTGGACATCGGCCTTGCCTATGCTCTGGGCATCGGCGGCGCCCGGGCTGGTGTTCTGGAAACCAACTTCCGTACCGAGACCGAAACTGACCTGTTCGGTGAGCAGGCTGTTCTGTGCGGCGGCGTCTGCGCTCTGATGCAGGCTGGCTTCGAGACTCTGGTGGAAGCCGGTTACGATCCCCGGAACGCTTACTTTGAGTGCATCCATGAGATGAAGCTGATCGTTGACCTGATCTACCAGTCCGGCTTCAGCGGCATGCGCTACTCCATCTCCAACACCGCTGAGTACGGCGACTACATCACCGGCCCCAAGATCATCACCGCCGAGACCAAGAAGGCCATGAAGAAGATCCTCTCCGATATCCAGGACGGTACTTTCGCCAAGGACTTCCTGCTGGATATGTCCTCCGCCGGTTCTCAGGTGCATTTCAACGCCATGCGCAAGCTGGCCAGCGAGCATCCTTCCGAAATCGTGGGCGAAGAGATCCGCAAGCTCTACAGCTGGAGCGATGAGGACAAGCTGATTAACAACTGATTGTTACCACAGGAGGGGCTCTGCCCCTCCTTCTGTGGATTTTTCGATATTTCAGAAAGTGGGAATTTCCTATGATCAAAGACACAATCGTAAACGGTCCCCAGAACGCGCCCCATCGGAGCCTCTATCACGCTTTGGGGCTGACCCACGAGGAACAGCAGCGGCCTCTGATCGGCATTGTCAGTTCCTACAATGAAATTGTCCCCGGCCATATGAACCTGGACAAGATCGTGGAAGCGGTAAAGATGGGCGTGGCCATGGCTGGCGGCACTCCCATCGTCTTCCCTGCCATTGCGGTCTGTGATGGCATTGCCATGGGCCACGAAGGTATGAAGTACTCCCTGGTAACCCGGGATCTGATTGCCGACTCCACCGAAGCCATGGTAAAGGCCCACGGCTTTGATGGTCTGGTGATGGTACCCAACTGTGACAAAAACGTTCCGGGTCTTCTGATGGCAGCTGCCCGGGTGAATATCCCCACCATTTTCGTCAGCGGCGGCCCCATGATGGCTGGTCGGGTCAATGGCAAGAAAACAAGCCTGTCCAGCATGTTTGAAGCGGTGGGCGCCTACTCTGCCGGAAAAATTGACGAAAATCAGCTGCGGGTTTGTGAAGAAAACACCTGCCCCACCTGTGGCTCCTGCTCCGGCATGTACACCGCCAATTCCATGAACTGCCTGACGGAGGTTCTGGGCATGGGTCTGCGGGGCAATGGCACCATTCCCGCTGTTTACTCTGCCCGGATTGAGCTGGCAAAGCATGCAGGTATGCAGATCATGAACCTGGTAAAAGAGAATATCCGTCCCCGGGACATCATGACCGCCGCGGCAATTCGCAACGCCCTGACTGCAGACATGGCGCTGGGATGCTCCACCAACTCCATGCTCCATCTGCCCGCCATCGCCAACGAGTGCCAGGTGGAATTCAACCTGGATATGGCAAACGAAATCAGCGCCAAGACTCCCAACCTGTGCCACCTGGCTCCCGCCGGTCCCACCTATATGGAAGACCTGAACGAAGCTGGCGGCGTGTATGCGGTTCTGAAAGAGCTGACCAAGGGCAATCTGTTGGATACCTCGGTAATGACCGTCACCGGCAAAACCCTGGGGGAGAACATTGCCACAGCATATAACCGGGCCCCCTCGGTGATTCGTCCCTATGAGAATCCCTACTCCCCCACCGGCGGCATTGCAGTGCTTCGGGGCAATCTGGCCATGGAGGGCAGCGTGGTCAAGCGCAGCGCCGTTCTGCCGGAAATGCTGGTACACGAAGGTCCTGCCCGGGTGTTTGAATGTGAAGAAGACGCCCAGGCTGCCATCAATGCCGGAAAAATTCAGCCCGGTGATGTGGTGGTCATCCGTTACGAAGGCCCCAAAGGCGGCCCCGGTATGCGGGAAATGCTGAATCCCACCTCCGCCATTATGGGCATGGGCCTGGGCAACAGCGTGGCACTGATTACCGACGGACGATTCAGCGGCGCTACCCGTGGTGCCTGTATCGGTCATGTCTCTCCTGAAGCTGCTGCCGGCGGTGTGATCGGCGTGGTGCAGGAAGGTGACATCATCCACATTGACATCCCCAACAGCAAGCTGGAACTGAAGATCTCCGACGAAGAGCTGGCCGCCCGGTTGGCGAACTTTGTTCCCAAGAAGAAGGAGCTGTCCGGTTACCTCAAGCGCTATGCCGCCCAGGTTTCCAGCGGCGCCAAGGGTGCAATTTTGAACGTATGACAAAAAATAGTCTTTCCCAATTACAGATTCGCCTGCATTCTCTGGCGATTTTCCGCAATCTTCTGACTGACCCAGTGATGGAGAGTCTGCTTGCATATCTGGAAGCGCTCCAGGACAGTTCCCTTTCTCAGGCGGTGTCCTGTTATAGTCAGTTTGTCTCCCGGCTCTACGCCGCCGGGAGCACGACCCTGGCCCGGTATGTGGAGCAGCTGGCAGGTGACAATGAAAATCCCTACATCCGCCGGATTGGACAGGGAGAAGCCCCAGCTCCGGAGATGGTGGAATGCGTGCGGGCGGAGTTGGAGATTCTCCAGGCTGCCGCAGACTTAACCCCGGAAACCTTGCGCTCCGGACTGGAGTGGGACGGGTATCTGCCGGTATTTCAGACAGAGCAAGTAGACGTTGCTGCCAGCTATCGACGCCGGTGTGAAAACATCGGCAAGCTGGGCTATGGCATCTATGCCCGTCATCGGATGTTCTATGTGGGAGACAATGGACAAATTGTTCCCGTCCACAACCCGGACAAGATTCGCCTGTCTTCCCTGATTGACTACAAACGGGAACAGCAAATTATTCTGGACAACACACTGGCGCTGCTCTCCGGCAAGCCTGCCGCCAATATTCTGCTCACCGGCGATGCCGGTACCGGCAAATCCTCCACTGTGAAAGCGGTAGTCAACGAGCTTGCCTACAAGGGGCTGCGGATTCTGGAAGTGCGCAAGGAGCAGCTGCATGCCATTCCTGCCATTCTGGACGAGCTGAACAGCAATCCGCTGAAGTTCATCCTTTTCATTGACGACCTGTCCTTCCAGAAAGATGACGACAACTTCAGCGCCCTGAAAGCCATACTGGAAGGCAGCGTTTCTGCCAAGAGCCGGAACATTGTGATTTATGCCACCTCCAATCGGCGGCATCTGGTGAAGGAAACCTTCTCTGACCGGGATGGGGACGATGTGCACCGCAACGACACCATGCAGGAACTGCTGTCCTTGTCTGAACGGTTCGGCATTCAGGTAACCTTCCAGAAGCCGGACAAGAAAACCTACCTGGGCATTGTCCATCACCTGGCAAAGGAAAAGGGCATTCAAATGGAAGAAAGCCAGCTGGATGCCTTGGCAGAGCGCTATGCTCTGGGCCGGGGTGGACGGTCCGCTCGGGCTGCCAATCAGTTCATTGATGGACTGCTGGCAAAATAATGACTCTCCCTATGCAAACTGTGCGCCGTACGTAAGATTTCGGCGCACAGTCTTTTTCTGTTCAGAATTGCCGAATGCTGCGAGTGAAACATTTTTTGTTCTTTTTTTACAAAAACTTCACTGAAACAGTAAAACCGATATGGTATAATAATTTTAATATTCTTATCCGTTTTTCGCTTCTTCGGAAGTCCCAGAAAAGAGGTGCCTATGAACAGTATCGAAAAAGCAACCCCTCCCCGCATTGACGGAACCCTACGCAAATTTTCCCTTCGTGTTCCGGAGGCTATCTGGAAGTGCAGCGGCATTATCCTGTTTGGACGCAGAATCAAGTCCTTGGCCTTTACCACCGATCTGGCGATTCTGCGCAATCTCAATGCCGACGCCATCCTGGCGGTTTATCCCTTTACCCCCCAGCCCATAATCAACCAAGCACTGCTGATGGCAGCGGACATTCCTGTTTTTGCCGGCGTGGGCGGCGGTTTGACCAAGGGCAAACGAGTGGTCACCCTGGGCGTTTTCTCCGAGATGCAGGGCGCTGTGGGGCTTGTAGTTAACGCACCTACCGCACCGGAAGTCATTGCCCAGCTGTCGGAAAATGTGGATATCCCCATCGTAGTAACCGTGACACGGTGGTGTGAGGAACTGCATCAGCAAATCGAAGCCGGAGCCTCCATACTGAATGTAGCAGCCGGTGCCAATACCGCTGATCTGGTGCGTCAGGTTCGGAGCATGTATCCGGACATTCCGATTATGGCCAGCGGCGGACCTACCGACGAAAGTGTACTGGCTACCATTGCTGCCGGAGCCAACGCCATTACCTGGACACCGCCGTCAAACAAAGAAGTTTTCAGCGACGTGATGGCCAATTACCGGGACGGAAAAGAACATCCATAAAAAACATGCCCCCTTGCCTGCCGCCGGGAATCCACCCGGAAAGTCATGCAAGGGGGCAATTTTTGGTTATTCGCAAAGGCTTTCGACCTCTTTTTCCCCGCTGCTTCGTTTAACCATGCGAGATTTGGAGAACTGGATAATCTGGCAGGAATACAGTCCCCAGTTTCCGGAAATCACGAAACCAATGACCCCCACCAGGGCAAACAAATGCAGATTGGCGCTGCCGAACATTTCAATGCTGAGAATCAGCGCCGCAATGGGGCTGTTGGTAACGCAGCAGAACAGGCCCACCAGTCCCAAAGCTCCGGCAAGTCCCGGGTCCAGTCCCAGCAATCCTCCCACCACGCAGCCAAAGGTTGCGCCAATACAGAACGTGGGGACAATTTCGCCGCCTTTGAATCCGGCGGAGAGGGTAACGGCAGTAAAAAGCAGTTTCAGCAGGAAGTCATACCAGTTTGCCTCTCCCGCCACTGCCTTCAGTGCCATATCCATTCCGGCACCACTGTAGCGCTGATCCCCTACCAACAGGGTCATCACGATCACCGCAGCGCCGCCCAGGACGATCCGCAGCATATCATTGGGAATCCGTTTCTTCGCCAGATGCTCCGCCTGGTGGAAACTGTAGCACATCACCATTCCCAGAACGCCAATCAGCACCGCCAGGGCCAAAAGCTGGGCACCTTCAACTACGGTGAACGCAGCGGCTTTCTCCAAGGGGAAGATTTCTGCATGGACGCCCAGAATCCCGGACACATGGCTGGCGGAAATCGCCGCCAGATAACACGGCAGCAGCGCCGGGGAGAAAATAATTCCCACAGACGCAAACTCCATGGTAAACAGAGTCGCTGTCAAAGGTGTTCCAAACAATCCGGCAAACACCGCTGCCATGCCGGCCATGGTCAGCACCACCCGTTCATTTTCTTTCAAATGCAGCAGTTTTCCCAACAGCGAACCGGTAGAGCCGCCCAGCTGCAGTGCAGCGCCTTCCCGTCCGGCGGAACCGCCAAAAAAGTGGGTAATGACCGTAGCCAGGAAAATGACCGGAGCTACTGCGGTGCGTACATTTCCATCATTTAAAATGGCATCGATCACTTCATTGGTTCCCCGATTTCCCCGCAGACGGAAAAGGCGGTAGAGTCCCAGGGTCATAAGACCGCCCACCGGGAGAAAAAACAGCACCCAGGGGTGTTGCCCCCGGATTCCGGTGACAAAGGTCAGCGCGTAATGAAATCCCGCGCCCAGTAATCCGCCGAAAATACCCATAACCGTACCGAGAATCCCCCATTTGAACAGGATTTTCCAGTACTTTTCCGGATGGTGCAGATGTTCAAGCACAGACATGGTTGTTCCTCTTTCTATGGATCAGAATTTGCTGCTTGCGGCATGGCTTGCCGCAAGGCTATTTATCATAGCACGTTCCAGCAGATTTTTCCAGAGGCATTTTACTATCACCCGTTGAAAGGGCAGAAAAACGGACGCGGGTAAGCTCTGCATCCGTTTCCGTTACTTGTTGCCGTAGTCGCGCTGTCCGTAAATGGCAGTACCAATGCGCACAATGGTAGCGCCTTCGGCAATGGCAGCAGCGTAGTCTCCGCTCATGCCCATGGAAAGAATCTCCATATCGGTATTCTCATAATGCCGGTTCTGCGCCGCAACGAGCAATTCCCGCATGGCGGCAAAATAGCGGCGGGTAGCAGCTTCGTCGGCATCTGCCGGAGGAATGGCCATTAAGCCCCGAACCCGGATGTGGGATTTTTCTGCCGCCTGTTCCAGCAAGGGCCACATCTGCTGGGGCTGCAGGCCGCTTTTGCTCTGTTCCTCACCGATGTTGATTTCCACCAGAATATCCTGAACCAGATTCAGGCGCTGGGCGGCCAAGTCAATCTTATCCAGCAGCCGGGAACTGTCCACGCTCTGAATCAGAGCCGCACGCCCCACAACTTTGTTGACCTTATTGGTTTGCAGATGGCCGATGAAATGTCCCGGTTTTCCCAGATAGGCTCCGGCATCGTATTTTTCCACCAATTCCTGAACGTGGTTTTCGCCAAACAGGTCGATGGGAAGCTCCGCACTGAAGCGCACTTCTTCCACGGTGCGGGTTTTGCAGGCGGCGCAAAGCTGGATTTCTTCCGGGGCCCGGTCTGCGCTTCTGGCCGCTGCTGCCATGGTCTCCCGAATACGGGCCACGGCCTCCTGCATTTGCTGTTGCTGCAGTTTCGGAATCATCTTCTTTCCTCCTCACTGTATACCGCCCGGGCACCGCCGATCAGCGGCGGGCGGGTACG
>CALXDU010000023.1 GCA_944387145.1 uncultured Oscillospiraceae bacterium
TTTTTTCTGAAAATACATGGTCACAGCTCCTTATATGAATTGTTGGATGCTCTTGTATCAAGAACGGAAAATGGTCATCGGAGGCACATTTCTCCACGTTCATACGATATCATATTTTTGCAAATTAGAAAAGGGACAAATTGTCTAAAATATCACATAAGTTTTTTGTATTTTGCACAACATTCCTCCAGGGCTTTGGAGCGCTGTTGGGATTTTCAACAATTTTCGACCGCTTTTCCATCCAGGTAAGACCGATCCAATGGTCAAATTTGTAGCCGCATCGGGGCAGTTCCATTACAAAATGATATCCCATTTTTGCATGAAAATGCAAAGAATCGGTATTTTCCGAAGTAATCAGGGAATACAGAACCCGGTAGCCCTGGCGGCGCAGAATGTCCTCCAGCACCCGGTACAGCTCCGCCCCGATGCCCTTCCCCCGGGCCTGGGGCGCAAGATAAATGGACGGCTCGGCACACCACTGGTAAGCCGCCCGGGAAAAGGGCGCACTGGCATAAGCATAGCCCTGGACAATGCCTTCCTCATCCTGCCAGACCAGCCAGGGAAACTGGGCGGTAATGCTCCGGAACCGCTCCAGAAATTCCTCCCGGGTGGGTACGGTGTATTCAAAAGACACAGTCGTGTGCAGAATATAAGGAGCGTAAATTTCCAGTATTCTGGGCAAATCCGCCTCCGCAGCCACACGAATCATGGTTTTCCCTCCTCAGCCGGCCACTTTTTCTGTTCCGGCAGTGTTTGCATTGCCCCATCTTTAGGAAAGACAATGGAAAAGCCCGGCGGGTATGGGTCCCGCCGGGAAAGAATCTGAACACGCAAAAAAGGCAGCACGCCCGCATCTCTCGCTTACCCTTTCCTGCCAGCGTGTCATAAAGCGCACCTACCCTTTTCTTCGATGCTTTCAGCATACCATATCCCCGCCGGCGTGTCAATCCGCCGCCGGGTACTTTACAAACAATTTACCCAAGGAAACACCCCCGGTCCCCGTTGACATTTCCCTTACTTTTGGGTACAATATTTTCGGCTATGCCAATAAGAAAAGGAGGAACCACCATGGATGCTGGCAGCAGCGGCAATATACCCGGCCGAAGTAGACGAATGCCCGCCTTGGTGGGCGTGTAAGCCTTTTCGGTTCGTGTATGATTGCCTCTTTTCACAATAAGAAAAAGGAGGATAATCATGGCTGAACGTTTTGAAATTGTAGAAAAAACCCTTCTGGCTATGCTGGAAGAAAAGAAGTATTCCACCCTGCGTGATATCTTGGTGACCATGAATCCCACGGATATCGCGGGGATTTTTGATGGACTGAACGAAAAGCAGATCCCGCTGCTGTTTCGTCTGCTGCCCAAGGAGCTGGCGGCGGAGACCTTCGTGGAGATGGAGCCGGATGCCCAGGAGCTTCTGATCCGGGGCTTTTCCGACAACGAGCTGAAGGAAGTGCTGGACGAGCTGTATGTGGACGACGCCGCCGACCTGGTGGAGGAAATGCCCGCCAACGTGGTCAAGCGAATCCTGAAGCACGCCGATCCGGAAATGCGAAGCTCCATCAACCAGATTCTGCGCTACCCCGAATATTCCGCCGGTTCCATTATGACCACGGAATACGTTTCCCTGCGGCCCAACATGACGGTGGAGGAAGCCATTTTGCGGATTCGCCGCCAGGGTGTGGACAAGGAAACCATCTATACCTGCTACGTCATCGGCACCGACCGGACACTGCTTGGTCTGGTCACCGTCAAGGATCTGCTGCTGGCAGAGGATGACGAAATCAAAATCCAGGACATTATGCAAACCAACCTGATCTACGTCACCACCCAGACCGACCAGGAAGAAGTTGCCATCATGTTCAATAAATATAACTTCCTGGCCCTGCCGGTGGTGGACGGAGAAAACCGGATGGTAGGTATCGTCACCTTCGACGACGCCATGGACGTTATGGAAGAAGAGGCCACCGAGGACATGGAAATCATGGCCGCTATGACCCCTTCGGAAAAGAGCTACCTGAAGAGCACCCCCCTGGATCTGTTCAAGCACCGGATTCCCTGGCTGATGCTGCTGATGGTGTCGGCTACCTTTACCGGCATGATCATCACCTCTTTTGAGGATGCCCTGAGTCTGCTGCCTGCCCTGACCGCCTTTATTCCCATGCTGATGGACACCGGCGGCAACTGCGGTTCCCAGTCCTCCGTCACGGTCATCCGTGCCCTGAGCCTGGATGAGCTGAAGTTCGGAGATCTGTTCAAGGTCATGTGGAAGGAATTCCGTACCGCCATCATGTGCGGCATCGCATTGTCCGCCGTGTGCTTTGCCAAGATTCTGCTGGTGGACCGGCTGCTCATGGGCAATACCAGCATCAGTCTGCTGGTCAACGGCGTGGTGAGCCTGACATTGTGCGTCACCGTCATCATTGCCAAGTTCGTTGGCTGCACCCTTCCTCTGCTTGCCAAGAAACTGGGCTTTGACCCGGCGGTGATGGCCAGCCCCTTCATTACCACCATCGTGGACGCTCTGAGCCTTCTGGTGTACTTCCTGTTCGCCAAGACCATGCTGGGTGTCTGAATTTAAAAATATCCGCCCTGTGCATTTTCAGCACAGGGCGGATTTCTTGTTTATTCGCTTTTTTCAGCCATGGCGGCGATGAGATTGCGCCGGGTGACGATGCCGCACAGGGTATTCCGGTCATCCACCACCGGCACGAAGTTCTGCCGCAGAGCAGCTTCCACCACCACGGAAAAATCCGCTTGGATGTTCAGCGCCGGACAGAAGTCCCGCCGCAGAATCTCCCGGATGCGGTAGCCCTCCTGCTGCTTCAGATCCGTACTGCCGATGCGCAGAATGTGCTGCAGGAAGTCCCCTTCCGACACGCTGCCCACATACCGCTCCTGGTCATCCAGCACCGGAATGGCGGTGTAGCGGCACCGGGCCAGCACTTCCAGCCCCTGCCGGACGGTGCTGTTTTCGTGAAGGGTAACGGTCATGACCTTGGGGATCATCAATTTGGCAATGTTCATAGCGTTGCCTTTCTCTGCCTTTTCCTTAGAAACGGCACTTTTCTGCCACGTATGCCTTCAGCTCGGAAATGGGAATCCGGACCTGCTCCATGGTGTCACGGTCACGCACCGTAACGCAGTTGTCGGCAGGGCTGTTGTCGTCACCCACGGTCTGGAAGTCCACGGTGATGCACAGGGGGGTGCCGATTTCGTCCTCCCGGCGGTAACGCTTGCCGATGGAACCGGCGTCGTCAAAGTCCACCATGAAGTCCTTGCGCAGCTCCCGGTAGATCTCTTCGGCCTTGGGGGACAGCTTTTTGCTCAGAGGCAGCACAGCGGCCTTGAAGGGAGCCAGAGCCGGATGCAGCCGCAGCACGGTACGGACATCTTCGTTGCCCTTCTTGTCCACGCCCACCACTTCTTCGTCATAGGCTTCGCACAGGAAGGCCAGAGCCACACGGTCGCAGCCCAGAGAAGGCTCGATGACGTAGGGGATGTAGTGCTCGTTCTTTTCCTGGTCGTAGTACTCCAGGCTCTTGCCGCTTGCTTCCTGGTGACGGCCCAGGTCGTAATTGGTCCGGTCGGCAATGCCCCACAGCTCGCCCCAGCCATTGCCGAAGGGGAACTGGTACTCGATATCGGTGGTAGCCCGGGAGTAGAAGGCCAGCTCTGCCGGCTCATGATCCCGCAGCCGCAGGGACTCTTCCTTGATGCCCAGAGACAGCAGCCAGTTCTTGCAGAAGTCCTTCCAGTAGGCGAACCACTCCAGGTCGGTGCCGGGCTGGCAGAAGAATTCGCACTCCATCTGCTCAAATTCCCGGGTACGGAAGATGAAGTTGCCCGGAGTAATCTCGTTGCGGAAAGCCTTGCCCACCTGGCAGACGCCGAAGGGCAGCTTCTTCCGGGTGGTGCGCTGGATGTTGGCGAAGTTGACGAAAATGCCCTGAGCAGTTTCCGGCCGCAGGTAGCAGGTAGATGCGGTGTCCTCGGTAACGCCGATCTGGGTCTTGAACATCAGGTTAAACTTGCGGATGGAGGTGAAGTTGTGCTTGCCGCACTGGGGGCAGACTACGTCGTCATGGGCAGCGATGAAAGCGTCCATTTCCTCAAAGCTCATGGCGTCCACATTGACACCCTTGCCGGACTCGGAAGCTTCAATCAGCTTGTCCGCCCGTTCCCGGGAGCCGCAGCCCTTGCAGTCCACCAGAGGATCGGAGAAGGAACCCACATGGCCGGTGGTGACCCAGGTCTGGGGGTTCATCAGAATGGCGGCGTCCAGTCCCACGTTATAGTCGGACTCCTGGACAAATTTCTTCAGCCAGGCCTTCTTGACGTTGTTCTTGAACTCCACGCCCAGGGGGCCAAAGTCCCAGGAGTTGGCCAGGCCGCCGTAGATTTCAGAACCGGGATAGATATAGCCGCGGCTCTTGCACAGGTTTACGATCATGTCCAGTGTCTTTTCGCTGTTTTTCATTGTATTTCCTCCAAATTGTTTGGATTTTTCTCGGTTAATTACCCATTATACACAGCTTCCCCCTATAAATCAAGGGGCAAAACCGTCTTATCCCTGAGGAAACCGGAATTCTTCTCCCAGATCGGAAATCATCATCTCGTAGATCTCGTCGCCAATCTGGGTGGTGGTCTTTCCGGCCAGGTCTTCCGGCGGGATAACCTTCACCAGATGGAAGGGCACAACGGTTTTCTTACCCTTTTTCAGATTCTTGAAAATCTGCCGGGTATTCTTTATGGTACACACCACAATGGGCACCCCGGTTTTCTGGGCGATTTTGAACACCCCGGAGCGGAAGGGGTGCAGATACCCATCTTTGCTGGTATAGCCTTCCGGGAAGGCACAGACGGAAACCTCGTCCTCCTGAATCAGGCGGATGCACTTGATGATGGATTTCAGAGCCTGACGGTCATTTTCCCGGTCAATGGGCTGACAGAGGATCTTGTGCATGAACTTGTTGATGATGGGCATGGCGTAGTTTTCCTTCTTGGTCAGGAAAGCCAGCTGACTTTTCCGGAAGCAGTGCAGCACAATGCCCGGGTCTGCAATGAACAGATGGTTGCACACCACCAGAAAGCGGCCCTCCTTGGGGGTATTTTCCAGGCCCCGGGTTTCCAGCTTTACCCGCACCAGAGTAATCAGGGCCTCGATGTAGACATACATAATGCTGCGGTAGAATTTGCTGTCGTGCTCCTGCGATTTCTCCAGGTCAACGGCAGCGCAGATGGCCCAAAGAAAAGCAAGGGCTGCCGCCGCCAGCAGCACATAGCTTCCGGCGAAGATCAGCAGGCACTGCCACAGGGCAGCCTTTCCCGCCAGCGCGGCAATACAGCCCGCCGCCACCGACAGGCAGAAAATTCCCCGAAGCAGGCTTCTGTGCAGCAGGAAGAAGACGCAGCTTCCCGCAAGCAGCAACAGCGCAAGGATTGAATCCATGATTTTCCTCCAATTTCGTTTCATAATCGTATTATACCCGGAACTTTCCGGGGAAACAAGGGCAAATACTGCCCAAAGAGTTTTTTCACAAAGGGCTGGAAATTGGGACAATAGACTGGTATAATATCATATTATCCCTTTTTCATCGTCGTTGAAGGGAAAAAGGGACCCAAATCGGACTTTGGAGGGACTTTTTATGAAACATCCCGTAAGATATGCAGCTCTTACCATGCTGGCTCTGGGCGGCGTGGGCCTGGTGCTGCGGCGGCTGCTGTACAGTATGGCTCTGGACGAGAAGAATCTGCTGCCTCTGGGGCATCCTCTGGAAACACTGCTCTGGGTGCTGACCGCAGCAGCTGCGGCGGCCGTGGTGGTTTTCTGCCTCCGGATGGACAAGAATCTGACCCTGCGCAGCGGCGGCGGGTTGGAGCAGGCTGTGGGCCACCTGATGATGGGTCTGGGCATGGTGCTGACACTCATCTGGAATCTGCCCAAAATGGAAGGCGGCCTGGGTTTTGCCTGGGAGGTACTGGGAAAACTCGCTCCCGTGATGCTGGCCGCGGCCGGCATCGCCTCCTGCCGGGGCAAACAGCCTCATTTCCTGCTGCATCTGCCCACCTGTTTGTTCCTTATGGTGCATATGGTCAACCAGTACCGCACCTGGAGCGCCGAACCCCAGCCCCAGGCCTATGTGTTTGCGCTGCTTGGCTGTGTGGGGCTGACCTTATTTTCTTACTACTGTATCGCATTTGGCGTTGCCATGGGCAATTCCCGGATGTATGTGGGTGCTGGGCTTGCCAGCTTGTACCTGTGCACCGTGAATCTGGCCAGGACGGAGTATCCCCTGCTGTACCTAGGCGGTATTGCCTGGGTGGCAACGGATTTGTGGAGCGCCGCCTTCCTGCCTGAGCCCCGGGAGCCGGAAAGGACGGCCCAAGATGATCCTGCCTGAGTATATCCTGTCCTGTCTGAACGCCCTGGAAAATGCCGGATTTGCTGCCTATGCCGTAGGCGGCTGCGTCCGGGATGCGTGTCTGGGACTGCAGCCATCGGACTATGACCTGTGTACCGCCGCCCTGCCGGAACAGACGGAGCAGGTCTTTGCCGGGCACAAGCTGGTGCTGGCAGGAAAAAAGCACGGCACCATCGGCGTCTGCACCGAAGGCGGCGTGGTGGAGATCACCACCTTCCGCACCGAGGGCAGCTACCGGGACAACCGCCACCCCGACTGGGTGGAATTTGTGCCGGAGATTGAACAGGATCTGGCCCGCCGGGACTACACCATTAACGCCATGGCCTATTCTCCCCGCCGGGGTTTTGCCGATCCCTTTGGGGGACGGGAGGACTTGGCGCAAGGTCAGCTGCGGGCGGTGGGCGACCCGGTACGGCGGTTTTCGGAAGATTCCCTGCGGATTCTGCGGGGCGTGCGCTTTGCCGTGCGCTACGGTCTGGATGTTGAAGGGGAAACCGCCGCAGCTATGCAGCAGCAGGCATCCTTAATGGACAACCTGGCCCGGGAACGGGTCTTTGAGGAACTGTGCAAACTGCTGCCCCTGGTAAAAGCGGAAGACCTTCTGCGCTTTGCCCCGGTGCTGGGAGCAGCCATCCCGGAGCTGAACCCCCTGATGGGATTCGACCAGCACAGCCCCCACCATGCCTATGACCTATTTACCCATGTAGCCAAGGTGACGGGAGCAGTACCCCCAACCCTTCCTCTGCGCTGGGCGGCGCTGCTGCATGACATCGGCAAAATTCCCACCTTTACCCAGGACGAAACCGGCCGGGGCCACTTTTACGGTCACGCCCCCGCAGGGGCGGAAATGGCACAGCAGGTGCTGCACCGGCTGAAAGCCCCCAAGGCGCTGACGGAGCAGGTGGTGCTGCTCATCGGCAAGCACATGACCGCCCTGATTCCGGAGAAGAAAGCCCTGAAACGGCAGCTGGGAAAACTGGGCTGGCAAACCCTGGAAAACCTGCTTGCCCTCCAGGAAGCGGATATGAGCAGCAAAGGCACCGCCACGCCGGAAGATCTGGCAATTTTCCCGGAAATCCGGAAGGTTCTGGACGAAATCCGGGAAGAAGGCGCCTGCCTGACCCTGAAAGACCTGGACATTTCCGGCCATGACCTGAAAAAGATGGGTCTGGAAGGAAAGCAGATCGGTCAGTGCCTGGATTTCCTGCTGGAACAGGTGGTTCAGGAAACGCTGCCCAACGAAAAGCCCTCCTTGCTGGAAGGCGGCAAAGCCTGGGCAGAAGAAAAAGGAGTAACCCTATGAAAAAACGAATCCTGCCCCTGCTGCTGATTCTTTCTCTGCTGCTTTGTGCCTGCGGCGCTGTTCCCCAGTCCCCTGCCAAAGCCGAGGGCACCCTAATTGTGCATTTTCTGGATGTGGGCCAGGCAGACTGCGCTCTGGTGGAGCTGGGTGGGAAATACCTGCTCATTGACGGCGGCAACCGGGAGGACAGCCAGCTGGTAGTATCCTTCCTGGAGCAGCAAGGCGTGGAAGAGCTGGAAGGGGTGGTCTGCACCCACGCCCACGAAGATCATGTAGGCGGCCTGCCCGGTGTGCTGGCGGTATACCCTGCAAAGGCAGTTTATGCCCCTACCAAAACCTACGCTTCCAAGGTCTTTGACGATTTTGTGTACTACACCGACCAGCAGGGCCTGGAAATCACCATCCCGGAGCCGGGGGATGAAATTCCCATGGAAGGGCTGGACATTCAGGTACTGGGACCGGTAAAATCCTACGCAGAAACCAACGACACCTCCCTGGTGCTGCGCATCGCCTTTGGCGAAACGGTGTTCCTGTTCACCGGGGACATGGAAACCGCAGCGGAGGACGACCTGCTGGACTACTGGGACAGCCAGCCCGATCTTTTGAAAGCGGATGTGCTGAAAGTGGGCCATCACGGTTCGGACACCTCCACCGGCTACCGCTTCCTGCGGCAGGTGGCTCCGGAATACGGGGTCATTTCCGTGGGAACGGGCAACAGCTATGGACACCCCAACGGAGCGCCCCTGTCCCGGCTGAATCAGGCGGAGGTCACCGTGCTGCGCACCGATACCTTGGGTACCATTACGGCAACCAGCGACGGCACTGAGGTACAGTTTACCTGGGAGAAATCCACCGTCCAGCCCGACGCTCCCGCCCCCTCGGAAACCACAGCCCAAACCTATATCGGCAACAAAAATTCCAAAAAATTCCACCTGCCCAGCTGCCCCAACCTTCCGGCAGAAGAAAACCAGGTGGCGCTTCCTTCCTACGACGAAGCCATCGCTGAAGGGTTTGAACCTTGCGGCAACTGTCTGAAATAACCAACCCCGGCACCGATTGCAAAAATCGGTGCCGGGTTATCTTTATTCAGTCTTCCAGGCAGTGGTTATCCTGGTTGAAGCCACCTTCAAAGGCGATCATCAGACCGCCCTGCTCGGCGTAATAGCTGCACAGGCCGCCGGTTTTTTCCAGCTGGAACCGGGCGTTGGGGAACTGAGCCAAAATGGCATCTCCCAGTGCCTGGCCAAACTCCGGATTAAAGCAGTGGGCAATCCGCAGCAATGCGCCGTCGTAGAAGCCCCGCTCCCGGATCATGTCCACCAGGGTCTGAATGGCCTTCTTCTCTCCCCGGGCCTTGTGGGCAGGGCAGATTTTGCCTTCCTTGGCCTCGCCGCAAACCCGGATGCCCAGGACACCGGCAATCTTGGCAACGGCGGGATTGACCCGGCCGTTTCTAGCCAGGTTGGTCAGAGACTCCAGGCAGAACAGGGTATGCACATGGTTGCGGTAATCCCGCAGCTGCTGGGCAATGGCCTCCAGTTCCAGGCCCTGGCTCACCAGCTGCCGGGCCTTGTCCAGAATCATAGCCATCTGGGGACCGGCGGACATGGAGTCAACCAGGATTACCTTTCTGCCGGGATGCTCTTCCATATAGGTGTGGGCAGCCTGGGCGGCGGCGTTGTAGCTGCCGGAAAGGGCCTTGGAAATGGTGGTGGCAAAAATCACATCGGCATCGCCGAAGGCTTCCAGCCACTCCCCTACGTTGGGGCAGGAGGAACCGGATTTGCCCTTATGGGACTTCAGCTCCGCCACCATGGCGGCAATATCCAGCTTGCCGTCATCCACAAATTCCTTGTGGGCAATAACTTTCATGGGAACGCTGGCAAAGTCCTGGGTGCTGCCCAGAATGTTGCAGCCGGAATCCGAAACATATTTATAATTCATAGCGATACCTCGTCTAAAAAATGGTCGTTGTCATCGGTTTTTTAATAACCGATGACATTGTATCAATCTTTATCCACAATGTCAAGCATATCTTGTGTAAAGTTTTCTGTGTTGACTTTTCCGGTTTTCTCCGGTATAATACCCCCGGGTGATCCATATGAAACAAGAAACCAAGCTGCGCATTGCCGCAACCGTTCAGGACTTCCACCTGCCCCGGTATGCCGAGATTCCCAACGTGGGACTTTATCTGGAGCAGGCCGCCAAATACATCGGGGAGTACCTGGCCCCCCTGGGGGACTCCGCCCTGACCCCCTCCATGATCAGCAATTATGTGAAAAAGGGTCTGATTGCCAACCCTGTGAAAAAGCAGTACAGCCGGGATCAGATTGCCTATCTGTTCTTCATCGCCGTGGCCAAAAACGTGCTGTCCCTGGATGCCCTGGCAGGTTTTCTGCATTTGCAGCAGCAGACCTATCCTCTGGCTGTTGCCTACGACTACTTTTGCCAGGAGTACGAAGGGCTGCTGCGCTTTACCTTTGAATTGCAGGACACGGTGGAAATCAGCAACGAAGATTCCACCGATGAAAAGCGGCTGCTGTTTACCTGCATTGTTGCCGCAGTGCAGAAAGTTTACCTGGAAAAATGCCTGGAGGCCATTGCCCTGGAACAGGCGGGATAAGGTTTGCCGGAAGTCCAAAGGACTTCCGGTTTTTTGTGGGATTTTTCCGCAAATCATTGACTTTTCCCCCAGTTTGTGAAATAATGTATGGGTTAAATTATAGAGCAAGAGAGGATTTTATCCATGATGCAATCCAGAACCCATACCTGCGGCCAGCTGCGCCTGTCTGACGCCGGCAAGCAGGTCACCATCGTCGGCTGGCTGGAAAATGTCCGGGAAGTCGGCGCCAACTTCGCTTTCTGTGTTCTGCGGGACTACTACGGCACTACCCAGGTGGTCATCGAGAACGAGGAAATGATGAAGTGTATCAAACCCATCAACAAAGAGTCTACCCTGTCCGTCACCGGCATCGTCCGGGAGCGGGAGAGCAAGAATACCAAGATCCCCACCGGCGAAATCGAAGTGGTGCCGGAAAGAATCGAAGTGCTGGGCAAGTGCCGCCACAACCAGCTGCCCTTTGAGATCAACAAGAGCCGGGACGCTGACGAAAACACCCGTCTGAAGTACCGCTTCCTGGATCTGCGCAACCCTGCCGTGAAGAGCAACATCGTCCTGCGCTGCCAGGTGGTTGCCGAGCTGCGTCGGCTGATGACCGAGAAGGGCTTCCTGGAAATCACCACCCCCATCCTCACCGCCTCCTCCCCCGAAGGCGCCCGGGACTACCTGGTGCCCGCCCGGAATCACCCCGGCAAGTTCTACGCCCTGCCCCAGGCTCCCCAGCAGTTCAAGCAGCTGCTGATGACCGCGGGCTTTGACAAGTACTTCCAGATTGCTCCCTGCTTCCGGGACGAAGATGCCCGTGCCGACCGTACCCCCGGCGAATTCTACCAGCTGGATATGGAAATGGCCTTCGCCTCCCAGGACGACGTGCTGTCCACCCTGGAAGATGTGCTGGTGCCTGTGTTCCAGAAATTCGGCAAGTACAGCCGGGTTTCCCAGGCTCCCTTCCGCCACATCCCCTACAACGAGGCCATGGAGCGCTACGGCTCCGACAAGCCCGATCTGCGTATTGACCTGGAGATTCAGGACATTTCCGCCGAAGTCCAGGGCTGCGGCTTCGGTCCCTTTGAAGGTGCCACCGTCAAGGCCGTGGTGGTCCACGACTTTGCCCAGGCCAGAAAGTGGATTGACAAGCTGCTGGCCGACGTGGAAGTTCAGACCGGCAACAAGGCCTGCTGGGTGAAGGTGGACGAAAATGGCAATCTCACCGGCGGCGTATCCAAGTTCCTGACCGAGTGCCAGGGCGCTCTCACCGAAACCTTAAGTCTGAAGCCCGGCAGCTTCGTCTGCATGGCCGCAGGAAAGAAGGCCGCGGCTCAGAAAACCGCCGGCGTTATCCGCACCATGCTGGGCAAGCGGGTTCCCGGTCACTTTGACGAAGAGCAGTACGCCCTGTGCTGGATTGTGGACTTCCCCATGTACGAAATCGGCGAAGAGTCCGGCCAGCTGGAGTTCTGCCACAACCCCTTCTCCATGCCCCAGGGCGGTCTGAAGGCGCTGGAAGAGGCCGAAGGCAACGTGGAGAAGCTGCTGGCCATCAATGCCAACCAGTACGACCTGGTGTGCAACGGCTATGAATCCGCCTCCGGCGCTGTCCGGAACCATGACCCGGAGATCATGGTCAAGGCCTTCCAGATGGTGGGTCTGGGCGAGGAGGACGTAAAGGCCAAGTTCCCCGCCATGTACAACGCCTTCACCTACGGCGCACCTCCCCATGCCGGTGCCGCCCCCGGTGTGGACCGTCTGATTATGCTGCTGACCGGTGAGGAAAGCATCCGGGAGGTCATCACCTTCCCCATGAACAAGAACGCCCAGGACCTGATGATGGGCGCTCCCACCTCCGTAGACAAGAGCCAGCTGGACACCGTCCACATCGCTCTGGTGGAAGAATAATCTCCAAGCCGCTCTGTCCTGGCTTTGGCGGAGCGGCTTTTTTCTAAGTTTTTTCATTCCCGTGCAACCAAGAAGGAATTTTGTCGAGACCTTAATTAGGGAAAGGAGGTTTTCCCCCATGGAAGATCAGCAGATTGTCAATCTGTACTGGGAGCGCAACGAGGACGCCATCCGGAAAACCGAGGAAAAATACGACCGTTACTTAACCAAGATTGCCTACAACATCTTAGCCAACGCAGAAGACAGCCGGGAAAGCGTCAACGACACCTACCTGGCAGCCTGGAACTCCATGCCGCCCCACCGTCCCAGTGTGCTGCCGTCCTACCTGGCCAAGCTGACCCGGCGGATTTCCATCGACTGCTTCCGGGGCAAAACCCGGGCCAAGCGGATGCCGTCGGAGTATGTGCTGTCGCTGAGTGAACTGGACGACTGCGTTTCCGGGGGCAACAGCACAGAGGAAATTGTCAATGTGAAATTTTTGGCAGACGCCATCGGCGTATACCTCCGTCTGCAAAGCCCCGAGGCCCGCAACGCCTTCATCGGCCGGTACTACTACCTGGACTCTCTGAAAGAAGTAGCCCGGTACTGCGGCATGTCCGAAAGCAAAGCCAAATCCTTGCTTTACCGTACCCGGGTGGGGCTGAAAGAGTATCTTCAAAAGGAGGGCTTTAACCTATGACAACAGCGCAGCTTCACGATGCCATCGGCCTGCTGCCGGTGGATCTGATTGCCGAAACCGATGCCCTTCGCTGCCGCAAGCAGCCCAGGCTGCACTGGCAGCGCTATGCTGCCATGGCTGCCGCAGCAGTTTTGGTGATTTGCGGCGGGGTGATTGGCTGGCGTCTTCTGCCCGGTTCCAAAACCGCAGCCGCACCGGCAGCTGCCCCGTTCGCCGCCGAAGGCGCAATCATGGCCGACGAAGCCCTCCCAGGGGCCCAGGCATCCATGGCGGATGCTGCCGGCGCAGATAGCGCTTCCTCTACTCTTGCTGCCGCCTCTACCCTGTCGGTGCACTATGCCGCCACTCCGGCACTGACAAAGGCAGTACAATCCCAGACAGCCTATGTGGCCCTGATAACCTCCCCGGAGGACTGGCAGACCTACCGTCAGCAGCAGGAAGGCGGCTTCGATCTTACCCAGCTGGATTCGGTGATGGACAGCCGGGACGAGACCTATTTTGAATCCCAGGATCTGGTGCTGATTCGCCTGAACGCCCCCGCCTCCGCTGATCCTGCTGTGGAGAATATGGTATGGGAAGAAGGCAGCCTGGAAATCTACCTGGACAACACAGTAACCGAAGAAGATGCCGGCCTAACCTGCTGGCACATTGTTCTGGATGCAGAAAAGGGTGCACTTACCGATGCTGACCAGATTCAGCTGATAACCCAGTAATCCCCCACCCCGGCTCCGCCCTGTTTTGGAAGGAGCCGGGGGTTTTCCGTTTCTTTACTGCCTTGAAAAAGTTTTTGTAATTTTTTCCATTTTTCCACTTCCCTTTTTTCTCTTTGTCGTATATAATAACTAATGGCGACCCCTTTTGATACCACGACCCGAGGAGAGAACCATGAGAATCCTATACGACAGCAAGCAATCCATCTTTAAATCCCCCTTTGGTACCCTGGTACCGAACCAGGTATGTACCCTGCATATCCACATTCCTGCCACCGTAAAGGCAACCAAGGTTACCTGCATTCTCAATGCCGACGGCAATGGCAGCGTACAATATGTTTCCCTGCTTCTGAAAGAGCGCCAGGGGCCTTACGAAATTTTCAGCGGAGAATTTTCCCTGGGCGAGCCGGGACTGTACTTTTACTACTTTTATATCGACACCCCCGAGGGAGGCTTCCGGCTGTTCAAGCAGGGAGACGACACCAATATGGAAGCGGGCGACCTGTGGCAGCTCAGCTGCATTCCCGGGGATTTCCACACCCCGGACTGGGCCAAGGGCGCAACCTATTACCAGATTTTCCCCGACCGGTTCTGCCGCTCCGGCTCCTGTGACCTAACCGGCAAGCTGGAGCCTTACACCGTCCACCAGTACTGGTACGAAGATGTCCACTGGAAGCCCACCAGCGGGGGCATTGTCCTGAACAACGATTTCTACGGCGGCAATTTCCGGGGCATCGCAGAGAAAATGGACTATATCGCCAGTCTGGGCACCACCATTTTGTATCTGAACCCCATTACCAAGAGCTTTTCTTCTCACCGCTACGACACCGGTGATTACAAAACCCCGGACCCCATGCTGGGCACCGAGGAGGATTTTTCCGCCATGTGCCAGGCGGCCCACGACCGGGGCATCCGGGTGATTCTGGATGGGGTATTCTCCCACACCGGTTCGGACAGCCTGTACTTTAACCGGGAGGGACATTTTGACAGCTGCGGCGCTTACAACTCCCAGGAGTCTGCCTACAGCAGCTGGTACACCTTCCACTCCTGGCCCCGCAGCTACAACTGCTGGTGGAATTTTGATACCCTGCCCACGGTGAACAAAATGGAGCCATCCTTCCTGGATTATATCATCCGGGACGAGGACAGCGTGGTGGCCCACTGGCTCCGGCTGGGTGCCGACGGCTACCGACTGGATGTGGCCGACGAGCTGCCTGATGAGTTTATCTGGCTGCTGCGCCAGCGGATTCACCAGGTCAAGCCCGATGCTCTGCTGCTGGGAGAAGTGTGGGAGGATGCCTCCAACAAATTCGCCTGCGGCCAGCGCCGCACCTACTTTACCCGGGGCGAGCTGGACAGCGTGATGAACTATCCTTACCGCACTGCCATCATCAACTACGTCCGGGGTCTGGACGGAGGCAAGGGACTGAAGGATACCGTCATGACCATTGTGGAAAACTACCCGCCGGAAGTGGTGCTGTGCAATATGAATTTGCTGGGCACCCACGACACTCCCCGAATCTTAACGGCTCTGGTGGATGACTTCCAGGGCGGCCGGGAAGAGCAGGCCCAGCGGCGGCTGTCCCGGAATCAGCTGGATGTGGCCTACGACCGGCTGCTCACCGCCTCCTTCCTCCAGTACACCCTGCCGGGCAGCCCCTGCCTGTATTACGGTGATGAAGCCGGGATGGAAGGCCACCGGGACCCCTTCAACCGCCGCCCCTTCCCCTGGGGTCGGGAAGACCGGCAGCTGCAAAATCATTTCCGGCGATTGGGTCAGCTGCGGAAAAACTTTGCCGCTTTCCGTCTGGGAGACATTTCCTTCTTCAAAGCAGAGGACAAGCACCTGGGCTTTACCCGCAGCTACGGCGGGAAGACCTACCGGGTCTACTGCAACCGCAGCGGTGACGCCTGGGAGATCCCCTACGGCCGTCCCATTTTCGGCTACAATCTGCAAATCCTGGCACCGGACTGCCTGACCATCGGCCCCCGGGGCTACTGCATCACGGAGGAGTAAGCCATGGAAAAAGAATGCTTTTTCAGCGGCTACTGCCGTCAGCTGGACGGCAGCCGGGTGGTGGAAGCGGTACTGGAAGAGGGCAAGCTCACCGAGGTAGACTGCTGCTACGGCAGCTGCATCTACGAAAGCAGCTGCCCCATTGCCGCGGAAATTCAAAAGGCCCAGGAGGAATGACAATGGCGGGATGCTGATGCATCCCGCCTGTTACTTTATCTGCTCATCGTGCTCTGACAGATCGATTTTTCCATGTTCGCTTTCAAATTCCGCTACCCGTTTTTTCAGATACTGTTCAATCTCCTTATTGGCAGAGCGGCCTTCCCACTGGGCGATGTAGCGGAATTTCTGAAACAGCCGCCTGTCAATTCGCAGCGTATAGCGCAAAAGCTTTTCAACCATATTTACACCTGCTTTCCACCATGGTGACATTACTATGCCTAAATTATAGCGAAAAAATTCCACCATTCATGAAATGGTGGTTAAATGACATAATCTTGGCGCATTGTTTTTTGAAGTGTTCCAAAATATTTTTAATTTAGACACAAACTCGCCAAACAATTCCTGTACAATGGCAGCCGTAGAAATGTATTCTCCTGCTTTGACTCGCTTTATTTTCTTTGTTACGGAGGAAAGCGGCTATGTATGTGATTACCAACGATGATATTTTTGGAAGCAACGTACTGTACCTGCGAACCAAACGAGGCATTTCTTTGGAATGTCTGGCAAAGATTCTGGGGATTACCAGCTACCAGCTGCAGCTGATTGAGCAGGGTTATCTGCGGGATATTGACACCGCACTGTTGGCGCAAATCTGCAAATATTTTTCCGTTTCGCCCCAGCCGATTCTCTGCTACGATTTGACCGAACACTAAAAATGCCTCCCCCTCTGACCGGGCTGCCCCGGCACAGAGGGGGATTTTGTGCAAATACCCCCTTCCGCATTTCGCGGAAGGGGGTAAATCGTCATTACTGATTTTCCATTTCCTTCAGGGCGTCCTTACGGCTGAAGTTTGCACGGCCCTTTTCGTCGAAGCCCATGAACTTCACCCAGGTCATGTCGCCCAGGTTCAGCACGTCTTCCACCTTTTCCACACGGCGGTTTTCCAGCTTGGAAATGTGCACCATGCCGTCATGGCCGGGAGCGATTTCCACGAAAGCGCCGATGGGCAGAATCCGCACAACCTTGCCGTAGTAGAGCTTGCCTACCTCGGGCACGAAGCAGATGTCGTCCACCATCTTCTTGGCGGCGTAAGCAGCGGCGGAATCCACAGCGGAGATGAACACGCTGCCGTCGTCCTCGATGTCCACCTTGGCGCCGGTGTCGGTGCAGATCTTCTGGATGGTCTTGCCGCCGGAGCCGATGACTTCCCGGATCTTGTCCACAGGAATCTTCAGAGACAGCATCTTGGGAGCGAACTCGCTGACCTCGGCACGAGGCTCGGCGATGCAGGGCAGCATGACCTCGTTCAGGATCTCCATACGGGCCTTGCGGCAGCGCTCCAGTGCGTCGGCAATGATCTCCATGGTCAGGCCCTTGTTCTTCAGGTCCATCTGAATGGCGGTGATGCCTTCGCTGGTGCCGGCAACCTTGAAGTCCATTTCGCCGTGGAAGTCTTCCACGCCCTGGATGTCGGTGAAGGTTCTCCACTCACCGGTTTCCTGATCGGAAATCAGACCGCAGGAGATGCCGGCAACGGGACGCTTGATGGGCACGCCGGCGTCCATCAGAGCCAGGGTAGAACCGCAGATGGAGCCCTGAGAGGTGGAACCGTTGGAAGACAGCACCTCGGAGACCACACGGATGGCGTAGGGGAACTCCTCCACAGAGGGGATCACAGGCAGCAGAGCCTTCTCAGCCAGAGCGCCGTGACCGATCTCCCGGCGGGAGGTGGAGCGGGCAGCCCGGGCTTCGCCGGTGGAGAAGGAGGGGAAGTTATAGTGATGGATATACCGCTTGGTATCCTCGGGGTAGATGGTGTCCAGCTTCTGGGCAGCGGACAGGGTGTTCAGGGTGCAGATGGACAGCACCTGAGTCTGACCACGGGAGAACAGGCCAGAGCCGTGTACCCGGGGCAGCACGCCAACCTCAGCATCCAGGGGACGAATTTCGTCCATGCCACGGCCGTCCACACGCTTGCCGGCCAGCAGCCACTTCTTGACAACCTTCTTCTGCATCTTGTACAGGCAGACCTCGATGTGGGTCTCGAAGTCCTCGTACTTCTCGCCGAACTTCTCCTGGAAGTCCAGACGGGCAGCGGTCAGCCGCTCTTCCCGGACATTCTTGTCGGGGGTGTCCAGAGCGTACTCGATCTGATCCAGGCCGTAAGCCATCAGGTCGTCCAGCAGCTCGTGGTTGACAGCAGCCTTCTCAAAGGTAAACTTGGGCTTGCCGATTTCGGCAACGATGCCGTTGATGAACTTGACGATCTCCATGTTGGTCTCGTGGGCAATGCGGATGGCCTCGTAGACAACACTTTCGGGAGCTTCGTTGGCTTCGGTCTCGATCATGACCACCTTCTCGAAGGTGGAGGAGATGCACACGAAGCAGTCGCAGGCGTCCCGCTCGTCAGCGGTGGGGTTGATGATATACTTGCCGTTCAGGTGGGCAACGTTGGTGGTGGCAACAGGTCCGTTCCAGGGCACATCGGAAGTGGCGATGGCAATGGAAGCGCCCAGGGAAGCGACGATTTCCACAGGGTTGTCGTAGTCGTTGGCCAGCACGGTGCAGGTCACAACGGTGTCGTTACGCAGTTCCTCGTCGAACAGAGGACGCATGGGCCGGTCGATGATCCGGCTGTTCAGGATGCCCCGCTCAGAGGGCTTGCCCTCCCGGCGGTTGAAGGAGCCGGGAATCCGGCCCACGGCGTACATCCGCTCTTCAAACTCGATGGTCAGAGGGAAGTAGTCGATACCGGCCTTGGGGATGGGGTTGCAGGTGCAGGTAACCAGCACCACGGTGTCGCCGTAGCGGCAGATGCACTCGGCGTTGGCCAGCTCTGCCACCTTACCGGTTTCCACGGTAAAGGGACGGCCGCCGATTTCCATCTCGTAAACATGATGGTTGGGATACTGTTTGCGGGTAATCATGGAAAAACCTCCTGTAAAATTATTGTGGTCGGGAGGTTTAGCACTTGAAACGAATGCCGTACTTGCGGCAGCCCTTTCAACTGCTAAAATACTCCCGTTTTGCTTGTAAGAAAAGGGCGACGAGATCGTCGCCCTTTCCAAAATTACTTACGGATACCCAGCTTGGCGATCAGAGCACGGTAGCGGTTGATGTCCTTACGAGCCAGATAGTCCAGCAGGTTACGGCGCTTACCAACCATCATCAGCAGACCACGACGGGAGTGGTTGTCGTGCTTGTGCACACGCAGGTGCTCGGTCAGTTCGTTGATGCGGGCAGTCAGGATGGCAACCTGAACTTCGGGAGAACCGGTGTCGCCCTCGTGAGTAGCGTTGTCCAGGATGACCTGAGTCTTCTTTTCTTTCTGAATCATTGTGTTTCCACCTTTCTGTTACGTTCCCAGCAGCCAAGTCGGGGACTGGTGAAAGAATCCGGCAACTGAGCAGCGGGTAAATATTTGGTCTGGCCGCGGCCAGCCTTTTGATAGTATCATAAGTTTACCCAAAAGTAAAGGAGTTTTTTCCACTTTTTGAAAAAAGAAGCCCCTTACAGTGGGGATTGTTTGATTTTCGCATACCGCCGGGGATAGGCTTTGGGGGTGGGGGCGATTTTGCGCAGGACGATGACGGCGTGGTTGGTGCCGTCAATGGGAAACTCCTGTACCGACTCCAGCTTCAGCCCCAGCTTTTTGATGGCGCCGGCGCATTCCGCCAGTTCCTCCCGGGCTGCTGCGCCCTTCATGGCCAGCACCGCTCCGCCTACCTTCACATAGGGAGCCGTCAGTTCCAGCAGAATGTTCAGCCGTGCCACCGCCCGGCTGGTGGCAAAGTCAAAGCTTTCCCGGCAGGTAAGCACCACTTCTTCTGCCCTTCCGGTGATGCACCGGGCGGAAACGCCCAGCTGAGGCAGGACTTCTTCCAGCCACTTCACCCGCTTGCCCAGAGAATCCAGCAGCGTTACCTTGGCATCCGGGCAGGCAATGGCAATGGGCACGCCGGGAAATCCGGCGCCGCAGCCCACGTCAATCAGGGTTTTTCCCGAAAAGTCCCCGGTTTTCAGCACCGTCAGGCTGTCCAGCAGGTGCAGCTTCGCCACCTGGGCATCTTCGGTAATGGCAGTCAGGTTCATCACTTCGTTCTGCTTCACCACCGCCGCGCCGAAGGCGCACAGCTGGTCACAGACCGCATCGGAAAGTTCCAGCCCCAGCTGGGGCAGACCTTCTCGTAAGGTTTTTTTCATCATAATCTCACCTTGCATTGACAATGCCGCTCAGGTCCACCTGGGTTTCGTCGTAAGGATCGAAGGGAGAATCCTCCACGGTGATGGATGGCAGCACCACCGTGTGGATGTGCCAGTTCACCAGCAGGTCGCAGACTTCGCCGTAGGAATCCACGCCGCTTTCATCACCGCTGACCTTCAGGTAGGTATCGTTGATGTTGTCCGCCAGATTGGTAGCAGCTCCATCCTGGTGGGAGGTGAAGAAATTGCTGTAGGCTGCCATATCGCTGCGCAGCTGCTGGCTGACACCGTCATTGACCCGGGCCGCTGCCGCCGCGCTCTGGTCATTGACACTGCTCAGAGCGCTGTAGCAGTAACGGAAAGCCATGAAGTAGCCGGAATACTGAAATTCCGGGTCGGAATTGGCGGTACAGGCCAGGAATGCGGCAAAATTGGCATCCCGCTCCGGAGCAATACACATCCGATGGGCCATTTCGTGGGCCATGGTAAAGGGCAAGGACACATCGGGAATCTGGGGATTCACCGATGCTTCGCCGGTGAGGCCGAAGGTAACGCCGGTAATGCCCATGGAGGTATACATATCCGCCCAGCCCAGCTTCTTCACCGGCAAAGTAGAACCGGCAAAAATGGGATAGTGGTAATCATAGGTCAGGCTGTGGAAGCCGTCCCCTGCCTTTTGGGCCAGGGTTTCAAAATCGGCAAAGTCCACATTGCCGGAGCCATCCCGGTTAACCTGGGCTGCCAGCTCGTTGGCCTTATCCCGGTAATACTGGGTAGCCTCCGCCAGCTCGTCAACGTTATAGCTGGATACTTCCAGACGCATGTCGTCGGCCAGACTGCCGGCATAGTAATTCAGGCCCCAGGCCATGGTATGCAGCATGAACAGTCCGGAAAATACCGCCAGCACCCAGCCAGCCCACTGAATTGCGTTCCATTTCAGCACCACCATCAGCACAAAGCTGGCAAGAATCAGCACGCCCAGCACCACCGCCAGCAGCTGCCACACAGGAAACTCCACCGCAGCCGTCCACTCCGCCAGCATACTTTGGAGTGTACGGATCACATAGGGATAGATCATATCCACCAAGGTGGAAAACCGCTGGCCGAATTCCATCAGCACCCAGGTTATGCCGCCGAAAATGGCCGCTGTCAGATATCCGAACCAATATTTCAAAGGAAACGCCTCCTTCAGATATGTGTAATCATGGATCGTACTAGTATAACACAACTTTGGGCCTTTGTCTGCCCCCAATTTCTTAATTTTTCGTGAAGCTGCGGCAAAAAGCCCACGATCGCGGGACTTTCCGACGGATTCTTCTTTCTGCTTTCCAGATGCTGCCGGCACCGATTCCCTCCTCCCCGGGCAAATCCGTGAAACGCCAATTTGTCTTGCAATTTCCGCCGCTGCGTGGTAAAATGCTTAAATAACTAGGATTGAAATAGAAAAGGAGGGGTCTACTTGCGGCGCCTGTTTCTGACGCTGGCCCTTTGTATTGCCCTAGCAGGTGTTTTGTGCATCCCGGCATCGGCGGAAACCGCTGCCACCCAAGTGAACATGCAATGCAGCGTTACCTCGGACGGTGACTGCCGGGTTTCCATGAACCTGCGGCTGCGGCTGGAAGCGGCTTACGATCAGATGGCCTTTCCCATACCCGCCAATGCCCGCAATGTTACCCTCAACGGCAACAACGCTTCCACCAGCTCCACCTCTTCTGCCACACTGGTGGATCTGAGCAAAATTACCCGGGATTACACCGGCGATATCACCGTGGACATCGGCTACACCATTCCGGAGGCGGTAAAAGTTACCCTCCCTGAGCAGACCAGTTCCGATTCGGAGACCAAACTTACACCCTTTCTACAGCTGACCATCCCGCTGCTGTGCAGCTTTGATTATCCGGTGGAGTTTCTCAGCTTCACCATCACCATGCCCTCAGAGAATATGACAGATGCCCCCATCTTCACCAGTATTTACCGGCAGATCAGTATTATGTCCGATCTGAACGTGGAGGTCCGGGGCAGCCAGATTATCGGCACCAGCCTGGTCAAGCTCAATGACCGGGAGGGCATCACCATGACCATGAAGGTGCCGGAGGACATGTTCCCCTCGGTCAGCACCTACGTCCGTCAGGGAAACCCGGAGCTGGTGCCCATCGTGGGATTTGCCCTGGCCGCCCTGCTGTACTGGGTGCTGTTCCTGCGGTGCCTGCCCATTCTTCCCATCCGGGCAACCACCCCGCCGGAGGGCATTACCGCCGGTGAACTGGGCTGCCGGCTGACCCTGTCCGGCGGAGATCTGACCATGATGGTCTTTTCCTGGGCCCAGCTGGGCTACCTGCTGATCCATATGGACGGCAACGGCCGGGTGATGCTCCACAAGCGCATGGACATGGGCAACGAGCGCAGCCAATTTGAAAACAAGATCTTCCGTGCCCTCTTTGGCTCCCGCCGGGTGGTGGACGGTACCGGCATTGCCTACGCCGTTTTGAGCCAGCGTGTCGCCACTATGATTCCCAACGAACGGAATATGTATAAGGGCAGCAGCGGAAATCCGAAAATTTTCCGGGGTCTGGCCTGTATTTCCCAGGCTTTCTGCGGCATCTGCGTGGCCATGAACATGTCCACCGTGCCGGTGCTGGAGTGGATGATGGCTCTGATTCTGGCCATTTTCGGCCTGGTATCCGGCTGGCTGATTCAGGCCATGGCCTACCGCACCCATCTGCGGGGCAAGACGCCCTTCCTGGTAGGCATTCTGTGCATTCTGATTTGGCTGGGTCTGGGCTTCCTGTGCCAGCAGATCTGGATTCCCCTGGGCTGCTGTGCAGGACAGGTTCTCATGGGCTACATGGCTGCCTACGGCGGTCGCCGCAGCGACCTGGGCCGCAATGACGCCGGTATGGTGCTGGGTCTGCGGCGGTACCTCAAGCGCCTGCCCCGGACGGAAATTAACCGTCTGCTGAGTCTGGACCCGGACTATTTCTTCAATATGGCCCCCCACGCCATGGCTTTGGGTGTGCTCAACCCCTATGTCAAGGTCTTCGGCCGTCGGGATTTGGAATGTCCTTACCTGATTACCCCGGTGCATGGAAAGCGTACCGCTGAGGATTGGGGCCAGCTGATGCTGGATGCAGCGGATATGATGGACACCCGGGCCAGAAGAATGAAAATTGAAAAGCTCTTTGCAGTGGATGTTCCCCTGCCCCGCCCCGCCCGGAAACGGGGCGCAAGACCCAGAAAGAAAAAAGCGGAATAAATCATTTGCTCCCTGTCCGAAAAATAGGACAGGGAGCAAAAAAATCCCTTCTCTAACCGGTTGCCCGGGGAGAAGGGATTGTTTCATTTTACCCACCTATCTGCGGCAAAGAGCATCGGTGCGGCAAACCGGGGATGCCGGGGAGAATAGAATACCGTGATTTCCTCCCCCTCCTCCGGGCAGCGGCATTGCGCCGATACCAGGAAGGATACCCTGTACACCTTCTGGTTTACCCGATAGCGGCAGGTCACAACCCGGTAGGGAAAATCCCGATCCGTGGGGTACAGGGAAGGTCTGGTCTTGACCTTCAGCCCCAGAAAGAGCCGGCAGCGGATGAGCTGCGCCTGAACCGCGTCTCCTGTTTTGAGTAACCGGCGTCGGCCGATTCCAAGATAGGACAAAATGGGATAGATCATGGGTTATTTCGCACCTGCGGCAGCGGTGGAGGCAGAGCGCTTGGTAGCAAACTGCATCAGAAGAACCAGACCCACCAGAACCAGGCCCAGGGTATCGGTTACCAGACCGGGGTAAATCAGCATCAGACCGCCCAGGGTGCTGATGAGTCTCTGGGGCCAGCTCATGTGATGGAAAATGTAGCCTTCCATACCGGCCGACACGGCGAAGATGCCTACGAAGGAGGTTACGCAGATCAGCGCCACTTCCCATACCGTGGTATCAATGAACAGCATGGCAGGATTCAGTGCGAACACATAGGGCACGATAAAGGCGCCGATGGCCAATTTTGTGGATGTAATGGCAGTTTTCATGGGATTGGCCTGGGCAATGGCGGCACCGGCATAAGCAGCCAGAGCCACGGGAGGCGTCAAGTCAGCCACGATGCCGAAGTAGAACACAAAGAAATGCGCAGCCACAGTGGGCACGCCCATCCGGATGAGGATAGGGGCGCAGGTTGCCGCCATAATGCAGTAGTTGGCAGTGGTGGGCACGCCCATGCCCAACACGATGCAGCAAACCATAGTCAAAAACAGTGCCACAATCACCTTGTCACCAGCCAGGGCCACAATGCCGTTGATCAGCACATTGGCAAGACCGGTCATGGTGATGGTACCGGCAATGATGCCTGCAATGCCGCAGGCTGCGGCAACGGTAATCATACCCTGACCGCCGGCAGCCAGAGCTTCCAGCAGCCGCTTGGGGGTGATGCGGGTGTCCTTGTTGAACAGGCTGACAAAAATGGCGGCGACAATGGCCAGGGCTGCGGCATACTGAATGGAGCGCTGGCTGGTTCCTACCAGATACACCAGCAGCACCAGAGGCAGCAGCAGATAAACCTGCTTCAGCAGGGGACGGATTTTGGGCAGTTCGTCCTTGCTCAGACCCCGCAGGCCCTCTTTCTTGGCCTCCAGGTGCACCGCGATAAAGATTCCGGCAAAGTACAGCACAGCGGGCAGGATGGCCTTGACCACGATCTCGCCATAGGGAACCTGGACATAGTCCGCCATCAGGAATGCGGCGGCGCCCATAATGGGGGGCATGATCTGACCGCCGGTGGAGGCGGAGGCTTCCGCCGCAGCGGCAAATTCCGGCTTATAGCCAGTGCGCTTCATCAGCGGGATGGTTACGGAGCCGGAGCCAACGGTATTGGCAACGGAGGAACCGGAAACCATGCCTTCCATGGCGCTGGCCACCACGGCTACCTTGGCAGGGCCGCCGGAGAAGCCGCCCACCACAGCGTTGGCAATGTTGATGAAGAAATCCGCAATGCCGGTACGCTCCAGGAAGGCACCGAAGATGATGAACACCACAATGAACTTAGAGCACACATTGATGGGAGTGGACAGGATGCCTTCCTTGCTGTAGAACAGATAGCGGATAGCATAGTTCAATTTGCCCCACAAAGAGGGATTGGAAAGTCCCCAGCCCAGGGCATAGATCAGGAAGGCGCTGGCTACAATCAGGATGGGCAAGCCAACACTGCGGCGGCAGACTTCCGCCAAAGCCAGAATACCCACAATGCCGATGACAATCTGGTACCAGGCAAAGTTGGTGCCCTGCTGGATGATGTCGATGGCATTGACGGTAAAGTACAGGAACGCGCCGGTTCCCAGCACCATACCCACAATATCATACCAGGGCATGGTATTGGGCTTTACATGGCTCTTTCTGGCGGGGAACACCAAAAAGCCCAGCAGCACAATCCAGGCCACGAAGGACGTCAGCCGCAGTTCTTCCAGCCAGCTGGTAAACAGGGTGACGTAGATGCAGAACAGGGAGAACGCCGCCAGAACGCAGTTGACAGCCAGTCGGGGCTTGCCTTCCCAGATTCGGACGTTGGACTCCTGGTCATACTTCTTCATCACCGATTCCAGATCCATGGGTTCTTCCGGTTTTGTCTTTTTCTTGAAAAATGCCATACACTACCTCCTTGGATTTGCGGGAAAAGGCTGCGGCGAATGCTCGCCGCAGCCAGGTTTCCGGGATTCAACGGTTACTCCGTTTCTACGGTAACACCCTTCTCGGCAAAGTACTTGGCAGCACCTGCGTGGAAAGGAGCGGTCATACCACTGGTGGCGTTCTCCACAGACAGTTCCGCACCCTTGCCGTTCTCAGCGGCGATGGCCTCGGTGTTGTCGAAAATCGCCTTGGTCAGGTTGTAAACGTCATCTTCGCTGGCATCGGCAGAGACGATCAGGGTTGCCTTGATGGTAACGGTAACCACATCCTCGTCCTGACCGGCGTAAGTACCGGCGGGGATGGTATAGGTGGTGTAGTAGGGAGAGTCAGCCATCAGCTTGTCCGCAACCTCGCCGTCGATGGGCACCAGGTAAGCACTGTTGGTGGTGCACAGCTCGGTGATGGCGGCAGTGGGAGCGCCGGCTACGATGAATGCAGCGTCGATCTTGCCGTCCTTCAGAGCGTCGGCACTGTCAGCGAAGCTCTGGTACTGGGGCTTGATATCCGCCTCGGTCAGGCCGGCAGCGGTCAAAACGTCCATAGCGTTGAACCAAACGCCGGAGTTGGGAGCGCCGATGGAAACGGACTTGCCCTTCAGATCGGCAACGGACTTAATCTCGGGGTCCATGGTAACCAGCTGAACGGATTCAGCGTACAGGCCGCCCACAACCCGGAAAGAATCGATCTTGCCAGTGTCTTCAAAGGAGCGGGTGCCTTCCCAAGCGTAGGCCATTACGTCGGACTGGACGGTGCCCAGCTGGTAGTCGCCGGAGTTGATGGATTCGATGTTGGCCTTGGAGCCATCAGTAGAAACCACGATCACTTCAATGCCGGCCTTATCCTTGATGTACTGACCCAGAACGCCGCCGAAAGCGTAGTATGTGCCGGAGGTACCGCCGGTACCCATGGTCATCTTGCTTGCACCGGCAGAAGCACCGGAGCCGCCGCAAGCAGCCAGTGCCAGCACCATGGCCAGAACCAACACAAGGGAAAACAGCTTTTTCATTTTCATAACCTTTCCTCCTTACCTTCGGAACCCTTCCCGAAAGTGATAGTGTTTGGATTATACAACTTCCTTTGCAATTTTGCAAGTAGCAAACTGCATTTTCTTTTTCCGCATTTGGTAAGGTTTTCGTAAAACGGCTCTATTGTGGCAGAAATCACCACAAAAAATTCAAAAAAGACACTTATTTTCCACCCGTGGACAACAAGTGTTGTTGAATATGCACAAGTTTTCTTTCATTTATCCTTATAAATTTTACGCTTTATCTATTTTTTCATTGTCCTTGCAATTCCGAACGGCGCAGGCAACACTGCATTCTGCCGTTTTGGGAAGAAGATTCAGGTTTGTTTTCCCCTTGCAGACAATTTCCGGGAATACCCAAAATTTGTCTTCAGCACATGCACATTTGTCTTCCTACCTTTACAGAGGCAAAAAATCCGCCCTTCCAGAGAAGGGCGGATTTTCACAGATTGCAATTAGCCAAACACGCTCAGCAGGAAGCCGGCAGCGATGGCAGAGCCGATAACGCCAGCCACGTTGGGGCCCATGGCGTGCATCAGCAGGAAGTTGGAGGGGTTGTTCTTCTGGCCTTCCACGTTGGAAACACGGGCAGCCATGGGAACGGCGGACACGCCGGCAGAGCCGATCAGAGGATTGACCTTGCCGCCGGTGAGCTTGCACATCACGTTGCCGCCCAGCAG
>CALXDU010000024.1 GCA_944387145.1 uncultured Oscillospiraceae bacterium
GACATAGAAATAGCCCCCCTAGTCTAGTCTCGAAAACTTTTGCTTTTTCGAGTGTCTACTCTAAGGGGACTATATCATTTTTTCGGAAACAGGGGATTTTTACGAATTAAAATTTCTTGCTGTAATACATCTTGAAAATCAGGGTAAGGAATGACTGGGCAAAAACACAGCCGAGCATCACAAGACTTATAATCATATGAAAATAGCCAACTACAATCGCCGCTACCAATCCCAGAATCAGAAATGTACGGCAGCTGGCAGCCTGAGCCACGGTCTGGATTTGGATTTTCCGTTCATCATGCTCTTTGATAAATTGTTTTTTGAGCTTCTTCTCGTCCTTCGTCGCCATCAGATTCTGGATCAGACCAATCAGCATCAAAACCAAAATACCAAAGGAAGCACCACTGATTCCGCCACGCCATTGTGATTTCCAGTGACTATCCCCAGAGATGGGCGTAAGTTCTACAACTCCCATTTCTGCCAAAAATCCCAAAACACAGAAACAAGCGAGAATGACACAGGAAACGCCCAAAATCCAGTTCTGGAGTTTCAATTTTTCTCTGTATTCCTCCATTATCATCCCTCCAAGTCAGAAAAGTCGAATACTTCTTCGATCGTAAGTCCAAAATAATGTGCAATTTTGTAGGCCAAGGGGAGGGAAGCGGTATATTTTTCGACCTCAATTGAGGTGATGGTTTGCCGTGTGGTACCCACAGCATCCGCCAGTTCCTCTTGGGAAAGTTTAAGTGCCTTTCTAAGCTCACGAATCCTTGTTTTCATAATACAAGCACATCCCGATTCTTTCACTGTGTGCAAAATGCTAAGTTAACTTTGCAAAATTAGTATAGCAAACTTTGCAAAATGTGTCAAGTGTACTTTGCGCTTTGAGATAAATAAAATTCCCGGAACAGCAACACACACTGTTCCGGGATGGTTTGAAGTATCCGTTATTCGGCAAAATCTTTCTCGTCAGCTACAGGCTCATGCTCAGAAACAACAGCCTCAGAGACAGGCTCTTGGGCAGGAACGGTGACGGTCTCTTCCGCAGGCTCTACAGTGCTTTCTTCCTCGGCGCAATCATCCTGGTCTACCAGGTTGACCTTTGCTTCGAACTCCACGCCGGGGCACTTGGACATGGCGGCCAGCATACGCTTGGACCATGCAACAATCTGCTCACCGTAGGTGGCAACAATGTAGATCACACCCGCAATGGCAGCCAAGGCAGTAAGAACTTTCAAAACCGTATTAAAAGCTTTGTTCATAATATTGACCTCCAAAAGTATTTCTTATGCTTGTTACTCAGTATAACCAATATATGTAGAAAAAGCAATAACAATTCTCGTGATTTACAAAATTGCGCTAAACATAGCCGTACATTCCGCGAACACTGACCTCACCGGAATTTACCACCTCTACATTTCCGTCCGAAAAAGCCACCAAAAGCGCACCATTTTCGTCTACATCCAGGGCAGTACCTCGACGTATCTCTTCACTGCGAATCAGGGAAATCTCTTTTCCAATGGTAATACAATCCCTGCGGTACTGTGCCATAAGCTCCTCTTTGCGCACGAAGAGGGCATCCGCCATTTCCTGCAGCGCCTCCATCATGGACGCTGCCAGAGCACTGCGAGATACAGGACGTTTTGTAACCATTTCCAGAGATCCTGCCACAGTCCGAATTTCCTCCGGAAAATCGGACTCCTGCTGACTGCAATTGATCCCAATTCCAACGATGGCATAGTCCACAGAACCTTGGGGTGTCAGCCCCATTTCTGTCAAAATGCCGCCCAATTTCCGTTTGTGATACACCAAATCATTTGTCCATTTGATACCGGGACGAAATCCTGCCGCACGCTCAATGGCGTTACACATGGCAACACCGGAAGCACAGGTCAGGTGCATCAATTCCATCGGAACACACTGAGGACGCAGCAAAATGCTAAGGTACATCCCGGTTCCCTGGGGGGAGTGGAAGACGCGGCCCAGTCTTCCATGCCCGCCAGTCTGCGCACCAGCTGCAAAGACAGTACCATGCGGAGCGCCTTGCCGTGCCAGGACTTTCAGTTGATCATTGGTTGAGTCCACCTGATTTGCAAAGTGGAAATCTGTTTTCCACCGATAAGCATCTGTCAGATGCGCTAAAATATCCGCTCCTGTATCAATCGATATCATTTAGTACTTCCTCTGGGGGGTGATTCAGAATTTCGGGATGCTGCAAAATCCGCTTATAGTGTTTGAGAAAAGCAGCATAGTAAAATCCATCCGCAATTCGCTCATCCAAAGTGAACTTTACATCTACATACTTTTTCTGTACAACGGAACCGTCCTCGCTCAGCTCATAAACCCGGCGTTTCATACCGAATGCACCAAAGACCGGCAGATTGCCAAAATCATACAAATGGTGAAATACCGGGGGAATACCCAGACTGCCAAGAGAGGTAAAGAACAGCGAGCCATGGAAGGGGCTGACTTCCAAAAGGAACTTTGGAAGCAATCCAAAATAATCCATTGTCTTCAGTAACCAGAAAGTAAACTTCAGGAAAATACCAGGAATCAAGGTGAACATTCCTGCGGTATTGTCAAATGTAGAGTCCAAAGAGGTGTGTTTCGCATTTTCGATTGCGCTTTGCAGCTTTCGGTAGACATCATCCGCAGTATCTCTCGGGGAAAGGTGAACTTTGATAACCGTGTCTGGGGATTCTGTCGTCATTTCTTTTTTGACAACCATGCAGTATTGAATATCGTCCCCTCTGGAATAGATTCTCTGTCCAGAAATAAAGCGATTCAGCGCAGGGTATTTGCACAGAGCCCGAACATAGCTGGCAAGCAGAACATGAAGAATTCCGAAATTGGTCAGACCCTCCCGCCGCTTCTGGCGAATATAGCGATCCACATGACTGATTTCCAGGGCATCTTCGTAGTAGTTCGACGAAGTGTTTCGCGTAACCATGATGTAAGGGGACACCTGACTCATGGGAGGCAAAGATCGAATCCTACGGCCGTCTGAACGATCTCCCCAGGTTGGATGGTACTCTCCAAGCGGATGCAGGCGAACTGCAAAAGACAGCAGCAAAAGCCCTACCAGCATCAGAGCATCGGGCAAGCAGCGATGGATCACTTCCATATCTCTGCCAATCAATCCAACACGATGAAAATAGAGCAAGAAACCCAAGGGGAGCAAGAATAGAGGGCACAGCAAAAAGGCGGCGCCCCCTCTGTGTCCAGAGGTGATATCTGTATAGACACAACCAAAGAATACCAGAGCAATCCAGAACAAGAATACCATCATTCGGTTTGCTACATTCTGGTTGATCCAAATACTGGCATACAGAATCATCATCCAGACGGGAATAGCGGTCTTGTAGAACAGTTCATCACCGTTCGTGAGGACGATGGCAGCATACAGCAAGGGCGTTACAATAGGCAGAATGATTTGACTCCACACATACAGCGAATCACCGGACCCTTTCAAACCAGGAAACGCAATGCGGGTCACTGCCGACGCCAACATGCAAAAGGCCATCAGCCAGGTCAGCACATTTTTGCGGCTGACATAAAGATGAATTCTAGTTTTCATGTGCCATATTATAGCAAAATTTGACGAAATAGGCAATAGCGAAAGAAAACATTGCTAGAAAATTCCGTTCTGCAATTGAAGATTAAAAGCAACGATTATCATTTGATTGAAGCCAGCGCATGGATATGCTTTGGCTCCGTGCCACAGCAGCCACCTAAAAGATTTGCGCCATTGGCAGCACACTGCGCCATAATCCCGGCAAACTCCTCGGGTGACTGTGAGTAGATCGCAATTCCACTGTCGTCAATCACAGGAATGCCTGCGTTTGGTTTGCAGATCAGCGGTCCTTTTACATACCGGCGAAGCCGGCTTACCAGAGAAGGTGTCAGTACATCCGCCGCAACGCAGTTAAATCCTACTGCTGCAGCACCAGCCTGTTCCAACTCCTGCAAAACGGAAACAGCATCAGCACCGGACAAAAGCGCCCCATCGCTTTGCATCGTAAAGCTGTACATCACGGCTCCTGCGCCTTCCAATTCTGCGGCGGTAAGAATCGCCTCTGCCTCTTGGGGATATAAAAGCGTTTCTCCCACCAAAAGATCACAACCGCCATCGATTAAACCGCGAATTTGGCAGCGGTAATTTTCCACCAGCAGTTCGAAACTATCCGGATCCCAACTATCATAAAATGTTGCCAGGGTTGTCAGGTCTCCCGCAATCAGACATCCCGGTGCCGCAGACCGGCTGAGCCCAACCAAAGCAGCATTGATTTTTTCTGTTTGCTTTTCCAGACCTACAGCTTTTAACGCAATGGGTTGGGCCTGAAAGGTGGGCGCATAGACAATCTGGCTTCCAGACTCTGCGTAGGCTCGCTGCAGTGATACCAGCGGTCCCGGATTTTCTAAAATCCATTGTTCCGCGCAGCATCCCTTTGGCATCCCTGCATTGCGCAGGTTCGAACCGGTGGCACCGTCCAGAATATGCAGACCATCTGCAATCTTCTGATGAAATTGTTCTTTTGTCAGCATAAGGCAATCCCTCAAATTCAAAAATGGATTCTGTAATTATAAACGATTTGTCAATTGATTGCAAGAAAGATTGACCTTTTGGGTAGAATCTGGTAGGATAGCTAAAGCTATAGCAAAGGAGCGCTGATTATGAAAAAAACTCGTCTCAGAGAATACGCCCGTCTTATCGTACGATGCGGCGTCAATGTACAAAAAGACCAGGAAGTCATGATTTATGCCGATCTGGATCAGCCGGAATTTGTAAAAATGGTAGTAGAAGAGGCATATAAAGCAAAGGCAAAAAAGGTTGTTGTTGAGTGGAACTATCAGCCTTTGCAGAAGCTTCATGTCCGTTACCAGTCTGTCAAAACACTGGGGGCCGTGGAGCCTTGGCAGGAGGCACGTCAGGAACATTTCTGTCAGGTGCTGCCCGCTCGGATTCACTTGGAATCCTCTGATCCTGATGGTCTCAAGGGCATCAATATGGAGAAGGTCACCAAGGCCAGACAGATGTCCTATCCCATTCTGAAGCCCTATCGGGACCGTCGGGAAAACCGGGATCAGTGGTGCATTGCTGCCGTTCCCGGAGAAGCCTGGGCAAAGAAAGTGTTTCCCGGCATGCGCACAAGCCTTGCCGTAGAGAAACTTTGGGAAGCCATCCTGGATACCGCTCGTGTCACAGATGACCCGGTAAAAGCATGGGAAGAACACAATGCGGATCTTGCAAAGCGCTGTGATTACCTGAACAGCCTGAAAATCCGGTCTCTGCATTACACCGCTGAAAACGGCACAGACCTGACAGTGGGGATGATGGACGAGGGATGTTGGCGGGGAGGCAGAGATACCAGCCTTCAGGGAATTGCGTTCAATGCAAATATTCCTACCGAAGAGTGCTTTATCTCTCCCAAAAAAGGCATGGCAGAAGGTGTCGTCTACTCTACAAAGCCGCTTTCTTATCGTGGTCAGTTGATCGATAATTTCTCCATCCGTTTTGAGAACGGGAAAGCCGTTGAAGCCAAGGCAGAAACGGGTGAAGAACTGCTCAATGCAATGATCTCTATGGACGAAGGCGCTGCTTATCTGGGAGAATGCGCACTGGTACCGCAAAAGAGTCCCATTTGCGAGAGCGGGATTTTGTTCTACAACACTTTGTTTGACGAAAATGCCGCCTGCCATCTGGCTTTGGGCATGGGTTACGCTGACACCATCCAGGATTACCAGAACAAGACCTTGGAGCAGTGCCGGGAAATGGGCTTGAACGATTCCATGATCCACGAGGATTTCATGATTGGATGCGACAGCATGAACATCGATGCCACCTGTGCTGACGGTAAGGTTGTTCCTATCTTCCGTAATGGCAACTGGGCATTTTGATAGAGCGCTATGAACATTAGAGAGAAACAGCATAGCGGCGAGATTTATCTGCCGACGGATCCCGACATTCAGAAAGAACAACTGTTCTTCCTGGACAGTCTGAAACAGTACAACGACATTCCCCATGTACAGTTGGAAAAACGGGAGCAGAAATTAAAAGAAATGCTGGCAGAAGTGGGGGAGGGGTGCTACGTCGAATCCCCATTTTTCGCTAATTTTGGCGGACGACATGTGCACTTGGGTAAGGGCGTTTATGCGAATTTTAACCTGACGCTGGTAGATGATACGCACATTTACATTGGCGACTATACCATGATCGGCCCGGACGTAACCATCGCTACAGCGGGTCATCCCATTTTGCCGCAGCTGCGCCAGCAAGGATTGCAGTTCAACATGCCGGTACACATTGGCAAGAACTGCTGGCTGGGGGCCGGTGTGATTGTGTTGCCTGGCGTCAGCATCGGTGATAATACCGTTATCGGAGCCGGCAGTATTGTTACCAAGGATATCCCTGCAAACGTTGTTGCGATTGGAAATCCCTGCCGAGTAATGCGCAGCATTGGTCAGCACGATCGGGAATACTACTTTCGCCACCGAAAAATTCCCTCTGAATTGCTATAAGTAGCCGTTTTGGTAATTTTAAAGATTTATTTTTCTGGCTGATTCTGTTTTTTGAAAAAAGTGAAAAAAACACTTGCAATCTTTGTCGCAATGTGATATTATATCCGGGCGATTAAAGATTGCTTAGGGCAGTTATGCCCTTTAACTGATAAGAAAGAGGTGAACGAAGATGAAGGAAGGTATCCATCCCAAGTACGAACAGACCACCATTCGCTGTGCATGCGGCAATGTCTTTACCACCGGTTCTACCAAGAAGGACATTCGTGTTGAGATCTGCTCCAAGTGCCACCCTTTCTATACCGGCAAGCAGAAGCTGGTTGACACCGGTGGACGCGTTGATCGTTTCAACAAGCGTTTCGGCCTGAAGTAAGACATCTGCAATCCGCACTACGGGAACGTGGTGCGGATTTTTTTATTTATTTACAAATTTTCCATAGGAAAGCAGTTGTGTCTGTCAAGTAATGTATGGTATACTAGGAAAAACAGATTTGCTGTCCCTATGGGGATGTGTAACGGAGGTACTATGGAATCCAATTTTGAACAATCCGTACAGGAGCGTGCTGTGTTAGTGGGTCTGAATGCGGACTGCTTCCCCGAGGATCAGACTGCCACGGAAGCTACCTTAAAAGAATTGGAAGCGCTGCTGGAAACGGCAGGAGGCTTCTGCACTGGAAAGGTGCTGCAGAATCGGCATACTCCGGATTCACACAGCTTTATCGGCGAAGGAAAAGCTTTGGAAGTGAAAATGCTGGTGGAAGCTACAGCTTCCACCATGGTAGTTTTTGATAATGAACTTTCTCCCGGCAATATTCGCGCCTTGGAAGAAATTATCGGCGTTACAGTTTTGGATCGCAGTGCCTTGATTCTGGATATTTTCGCCCAGCGGGCCAAAACCAAGGAAGGCAGGCTCCAGGTAGAACTGGCTCAGTATAAATATTTGCTGCCGCGTCTATCCGGTATGGGTGCCAGCCTGAGCCGCCAGGGCGGCGGCATCGGCACGCGAGGGCCTGGTGAAACAAAGCTGGAGACAGACCGGCGTCACATCCGGGAACGGATCAATCGCCTGGAAGAGGAACTGGAGCAGGTGCGGAAGGTGCGCAGCATTCAGCGGGAGCGGCGTATGAAAAATTCCGTTCCGGTGGTTGCCATTGTTGGCTACACCAATGCCGGAAAATCTACGCTGCTCAATCAGCTGACCGGCGCCGGTATTCCGGCAAACAACCGGCTGTTTGATACGCTGGATACCACTTCCAGACTGCTGCATGTGTCGGACAATCTGGATGTGATTCTGTCGGATACCGTTGGTTTTATCGCCAAGCTGCCCCATCATCTGGTCAATGCTTTCCACGCCACCCTGGAAGAACTGGAATACGCAGACTTGCTGCTGCATGTGATTGACGCTTCAGATCCCTATCTGGAAGCCCACATTGCTGTTGTAGATAAACTGATCGCCAAACTGGCAAAGCCGGAAACACCGGTACTTCGCTGCTATAATAAAGCAGATCTGGTGTATTCCGAAGATATCCCCGTCGGTTCCGATATCGTTGCCATATCTGCCAAACGGGGCCTCCATATGGATGAGCTTCTCCGTGCTATCGAAACGGCGTTGGATCGTCGCCGTCACCATGTGCAGGTGTGTCTGCCTTATTCCATGGGCGGCATGGTAGAAACGCTGCATGACAACGCCCAAGTAAAAAGTGTGGAATATACTGCTGAGGGCATTGTTGTAGAGACCATTCTCGACGAAATTCTTTTCGGCCGCTTGCGGGAGTACGTTGTGAAGGAGTGCTGAGGCTTTGGAGGAATATTTGATTCCTACCCAATTTGGAGAAGCGGAGTTTGTAGAAAAAAAATCTCGCTTTATTGGACGGGTTTGGCCCGTGGAAACCGAGGCGGAAGCTTTGGACAGAATCCAACAAATGAAAAAGCAGCATTACGACGCTACCCATAACTGCTGGGCCTATATTATTCGTGACGGCGCAGTTCGCTTTTCGGATGACGGAGAACCCGGCGGAACAGCCGGGATGCCGATTCTTCAAGTCCTGCAGCGGGAAGGCCTGTTCAACGTAGTGTGCGTAGTAACGCGGTATTTTGGCGGGATTCTCCTGGGTGCCGGCGGACTGGTAAGAGCTTACACAAAAGGTGCCAAAATCGGTGTGGATGCCGCAGGAAAATCTATGAAGCGGGTATGGACGGTTCTTTATGTCCCATGTCCCTATCCCTTTTATGAACGGGTCAAGCTGGAAGTCACAGCTTTTGGCGGTATCATTCGGCAGACGGATTTCGGCTCGGAAGTGGAACTGGAGCTGCTTTTCCCGGAACAGCAGGCCGAACCTTTTCTTGAGCGTCTGACAAATTTGACCAGTGGGAATGTAGAAGGTATGGAGACCGGGAAGGAGTACCGGGCATTTCCGGTGGATGCATAAGGGGGAGTCAGAATGACAGTGCGGGAAGAAATCGAGCGTCAGGAACACAAGAGACTGAATCCACTGGCCTGTTTTGCAGACAGAAGTCAGGGACGTCCCCGCTATGAAGAGCCGCGCATAGAAGACGTGCGGACCTGCTACCAGCGTGACATCGACCGCATTGTACATAGCAAAGCCTTTCGCCGTCTGATGCACAAAACCCAGGTATTTTTGCAGCCGGAAGGGGATCACTATCGCACCCGCATGACCCATACCCTGGAAGTTTCCCGGATTGCCGGTACCATGACCCGGGCATTGGGGCTGAACGAGGATTTGGCGGAAGCCATTGCCATGGGGCATGATCTGGGGCACACTCCTTTCGGACATGCTGGTGAAGCAGCCCTTACCGATTGTTTAGGAAAGCCATTCCGCCACAATGAGCAAAGCTTACGGGTGGTGGACTATCTGGAAAAGGATGGTCAGGGTTTGAACCTTACCCACGAAGTGCGCATGGGAATTTTGAAGCATACCGGTGCCAGTTGGCCGGAAAGTCTGGAAGGGCAGGTTGTTCGGCGTTCCGACCAGATTGCCTATGTAAACCATGATATTGACGATGCGATCCGAGCCAATATTCTGACGAACGAAGATATTCCCCGGGCAATCTCGGATGTCCTGGGAAATACCCACAGCCAGCGCATCAATTCCTTGGTCACGGATTTAATTCGGACCTCACGGGAAGCCGGGTATATTTGTCTGTCCGCTCCGGTAGACAAAGCACTGAAAGATTTGCGGTCGTTTATGTTTGAACGGGTGTACCGCAACCCCATAGCCAAGGGGGAAGAGAGCAAAGCCAAAGCAATGCTGGGGCGCCTTTTTGAGTATTACATTTCCCACCCGGAAGCTTTGCCGGCAGATTTTCAGCCTCAGCTGAGCTTTGATGGTATGGAGCGGACTGTCTGTGATTATATTGCCGGCATGACAGATAACTATGCCGTGGATAAGTATAAGGAGATTTTTATCCCCACGGGCTGGAATGTCCGGGGATAATATGCTATAATGCAGCCGAATAAGACATGCATTGCTGGTCAGCGTGATTTTCAGTAAGAAAAGAGAAGATACCTATGGCATTTCCACCTGCATTTTTGGATGAACTGACCGCCCGAAATCCCATTGAAGATGTGGTCGGTCAATATGTACAACTGAAACGTTCCGGCTCCAATCTGTTTGGTTTGTGCCCTTTTCACGGAGAAAAAACAGCTTCTTTTTCCGTGTCTCCGGATAAGGGTATCTATTACTGTTTCGGTTGTCATAAAGGCGGCGGCGTTATCAATTTTCAGATGGAAATTGAAGGGCTAAGTTATCCAGACGCCGTCCGTGCCCTTGCCAAGCGTGCAGGTATGGAAGTACCAGAGGATGAGCAGTATCAGAGCCGCTATCGCCAGCAAGAACGGTTGTGGGCACTGCATAAAGAAGCTGCTCGCTTCTTTCACGCACAATTGTATGCGCCAACAGGCACCTCTGCATTGCAATACGCTTTGAATCGGGGAATGAGCAAAGCAACACTGACCCGATTTGGAATCGGTTATGCACCGGAAAGCTGGACTGACCTGGTGGATACGCTGCGCAGGAAAGGGTATACCGATCAGGAACTTCGGGATTCCGGTTTGGTCACCATATCCCGGAAAAATGGGAACCTTTTTGACCGTTTTCGGGATAGGCTGATGTTTCCGATTATTGACGTTCGTGGGAATGTGATTGGGTTTGGCGGACGGATTATGAGCGACAAAGATAAATCCGCCGCAAAATATCTGAATTCTCCCGAAACGCTGATATTTAACAAGCGAAAGAATCTGTTCGCTTTGAATCTTGCCAAGAAAAGCAAGCTTGGTTACCTGATTCTGGTGGAAGGGTATATGGATGCAATCGCACTGCACCAGTATGGCTTTGACTGTGCAGTAGCATCCCTGGGAACCGCATTGACAGAAGATGGTGCCAATTTGCTCTCCCGGTATACAGACCAGGTTGTGCTGATTTACGACGGAGATGCCGCCGGACAAAATGCCAGCCAGCGGGCAATTCCTATCTTGGAAAAAGCAGGTCTGCAAGTTAAGGTCCTGCAAATGCGCGATGCCAAGGACCCGGATGAATTCTTGAAAAAATTCGGAGCGGACCGTTTCAAGCTGCTGCTGGAAGAGTCCTCTAACCGGATAGAGTATCAGCTCAATGCCATTGCCAGAAAATACAACCTGCAGGAAGATAATCAGAAGGTTAAATATCTTCAGGAATCTGCGGAACTGGTCGGTACGCTGGGCAGCGCTGTTCAGCGGGAAGTATATGGCGGACGTGTGGCTGAACTGGCAGGAATCAGTGCAGATGCTATGAAGTTGGAAATTGACCGTGCCCGAAAGCGCCGTATTGCCCGGGAAAAGAAGCAGCAGGAGAAGTTGGATTTGTCACCGGCCCGTTCCTTACAGCCGAAAAGCCGCAGCATCCGCTATAGCAATATGAAATCGGCAATGGCAGAAGAAATGCTGCTGGCGCTGATTCTGCGGGAGCCGGCTTTGCTTAGTAAAACCAAGGGCCTTCGCCCAGATATGTTTTCTTCTGAACTGTTGGGTAAGGTCTACGGGCAGTTGAATGAACGGTATCAAAATGGATATGACGTGTCTCTGAGTGGTCTAAGCGATTTGAATCAGGAAGAAGTATCCCATGTAGCAGGAATCCTACAGCGTCAGGATGGCCCTGTGAGCGAGGATGCGCTGGAAGATTGCCTGCGCACCATCGGTCAGGAACATCAGGCAGAGGAGGTCAAAACCGACGATGACATTATGGCCATGCGGGAGAATTTGAAAAAACGTAAAGGATATAAAGGATGACAGAGCACTTAGAAGATCAAGCACAGGTCCCGGTGAGTGCCGGCGAGGATGATGTGCGGCAATTTCTCAGCGAGATTCGAAAATTTCCCCGGCTTACAGCGGAGCAGGAACGAGAACTAGCCCGCCGCTGCGCAGAAGGAGATGAGGATGCCATTCGGCAGATGGTCAATTCCAATCTCCGTCTGGTGGTATCCATTGCCCGGGAATATGCAGGACGTGGAGTTGCCTTGCTGGATCTGATTCAGGAAGGCAGCATTGGTCTGCTGGCAGCAGCCCGAAAGTTTGACTACACATTAGACTATCGATTCTCAACCTACGCTACCAAATGGATACGGCAGGGCGTCACCCGATGTCTTCTGAACCACGCCGGAACCATTCGAGTTCCTTTGCACACCGCAGAACGTATGCGCAAGATCGCATCTGTTCGTTCTGCACTTCGTCAGGAAACCGGAGAGGAACCAACCATCGAAGAGATTTCCCGAAAAAGCGGAATCCCCGAAAGTAAAGTGGAAGAGCTGATTCAACTGTCTCCCGATGTCTGTTCGCTGGATTCCGCAGTGGGAGAAGAGGACGATGGAACACTGGGAAACCTGGTTCGGGATGCCCAATCTCCTCAGCCCTATCAAGAATTGGTTCGCCAGGAATTGGAAAAGACGTTGAATCGTTTGTTGGCAACACTGAATGAACGCCAGCAAAAAATTCTGCGGCTTCACTTCGGTATGGAAGACGGGACCTGCTATTCCTTGGAAGAAATCGGAAATATGCTGGGAATTTCCAAAGAACGAGTCCGGCAGATTGAGAGGCAGGCCATCGAAAAACTGCAAAAGAACGGTGCAAGCTTTGGATTGGAGGATTTTCTGAATGAATGAGTTGGAATTTTCCTTTGAGGAAAGCCCCTGGGATGCATACCGCCTAACAAAACAAATGGGAGATAAGATTTCTGCAGCGCATCTTTTGGCTATGCTGGAGGAGGAAGATGACCAGGTTCTGGACGATGCTTTGGAGGACATTGAAACCGGCTGTATGATTCTGGATATTTCTGACTTACCCAGAGTCGGCGGCAGCGGGGAAGCATCCGTCCGTTTGCGCCGGGAAATGGAATTGGTCAAACATGGCCTTACCCCATCAGAATTGGAAGAAAGCGACCCACTTCGTTTGTACTTGGAAGAAGTGGCACAGGTACCGGCTTTTGCTGACACGGATACACTGGTGCAGCGATGTGCATCAGGTGATGAAGCTGCTATGGAGGCATTGACAACATTGGGATTGGCCCGGGTTGTTGAACTAGCCTGTGAGCATGTGGGATATGGTGTTCTGCTGTTGGATTTAATACAAGAGGGCAGTTTAGGCTTGTGGCAAGCGATCCGCAATTATCGTTGTGGAAGTTATGCAGAACATCGGGATCGCTGGATTCGCCTGTATATGGCAAAAGCAGTGACCCTGCAAGCCCGTGCCAATGGAATCGGTCAGAAAATGCGGACAGCCTTGGAGGACTACCGTGCTGTGGATGAACGCCTCCTGGAAGAGTTCGGCAGAAATCCCACCCTGGAGGAAATCGCACTGGAGCTGCATATGGGAGTAGAAGAAGCTGCATCCGTCCGCAAAATGCTGGAAGATGCACGTCTGCTTGCCCAGGTTAAGAAAGAGCCAGATCCAGATGAAGAAACCGAGGCAGAAAGCCAGGCTGTGGAGGATACCGCACAATTCCAAAGCAGGGCACGGATTTTGGACCTGCTTTCCGGCCTGAACCCTATGGACACAAAGCTTCTGACACTTCGTTTTGGATTGGAGGGCGGAATTCCGCTGACACCGGAACAAGCTGGAACAAAGCTCGGTCTTACTCCAGAGGAAGTTGTCAGAAAAGAAGCAGCCATTCTGTCAAAGCTTCGAAACAAACAGGAATTATAACAATGTACACAGAAAGAAGGATGCAATATGGCGAAATACATCTCCATTGCCATTGATGGTCCTGCCGGGGCAGGGAAGAGCACCATTGCCCGGCGCCTTGCCAAGGAACTGGGATATTACTATGTGGATACTGGTGCTATTTATCGTACCGTTGCCTATTTCTTTGATTTATGGGGAATTAGTCCCAAGGATGCTGACGGCATCAGCCGCTATATTGACGAGCTGACTGTTGGCATCGAATACGATGACGACGGCGTCCAGCATATGATTATGAATGGCATGGATGTTACGGCAGATATCCGCACGCAAGAGATATCTCAGAAAGCCAGCTTGGTGTCTGCGCAGCCAATTGTTCGGGAAATGCTGCTGGATATGCAGCGTCAGGTAGCATTGGAGCACAATGTGATTATGGACGGCAGAGATATTGGCACCGTTGTGCTGCCAAAAGCTACGGTAAAAATTTTCCTGACAGCATCGGCGGAAGTGCGGGCAAATCGCCGCACAAAAGAACTGCTGGAGCGGGGCCAAAAGGCAGACTACAACCGTATTCTTCAGGAAATTCAACAGCGGGATTATCAGGACACCCATCGGGAGATTGCCCCCTTGAAGCCAGCAAGAGATTCTGTAAAACTGGACACTTCTGCTATGGATATTGATGGTGTGATTGCCGCTATTAAAGAGATTGTGGAGAAAAAGGTGGGCAAATGAGTATCCGAGTCGCCAAAAGTGCCGGGTTCTGTTTCGGCGTCAGCAGGGCGGTGGACCTTGTAGAGCAGGCAGCAAAATCCGGTAAGCAAGTGGTCACCCTGGGACCCATTATTCACAATCGCCATGTTGTGGAGAAATTTCAGAAAATGGGCATCCGCGTTATCGATACACCAGAGCAAGCACAACCGGGAGATACTGTAATCATTCGCTCCCACGGTGTTTCACGGAGTGTATTTGAGCGTTTGAACAATCGCAATGTTGAAATTGTGGATGCAACCTGTCCCTTTGTCAAACGAATCCATGACATTGTCAGCAAAGCGGAGGAAGAAGGCCGTCTGCCCATCATCATCGGCACACCTACCCATCCCGAGGTAGAGGGAATTGCCGGTTGGTGCCATCACTGCCAGGTTTTTGAGAGCAAAGAAGCACTGGAAGCATGGTGTGCATCACAAGAAAATCTTAAGAATTTGGCAATTTGCATGGTTTCTCAAACAACTTCTACAGAATTTTTGTGGAAAACGTGCGTTGAATTTGCAAAAAAACAGTTTACTAACTTGAAAATTTTTGATACAATATGCAGAGCAACTGAGTATAGGCAAAACGAAGCAGCAGAATTAAGCCGATCTTGTCAGGCCATGGTCGTTGTCGGAGACCTCAAAAGTTCCAACACAGGCCGTCTCGCTATGATTTGCCGAGAACACTGCAGCCGGGTATTCCTGGTGGACAATGCATCCGAACTGGATTCGGAGGATTTTCGCGGTGTCACTGATGTTGGAATCACGGCCGGTGCGTCAACTCCGGCGTGGATTATAAAGGAGGTCAATAAGACTATGAGCGAAACTATCAATGTTGAGACTGTACAGGAGGAGAACTTTGCCGAACTTCTCGAGCAGTCCATCAAGACTTTAAATACAGGAGATAAGGTCATTGGCACCGTTACCGGTATCGGCAACACTGAAGTCCAGGTTGATTTGGGCACCAAGCACGCCGGCTACATCCCTTATGACGAAGTCAGCACCGATCCTTCTGTGAAGCCTGAGGATATCCTGAAGGTTGGTGACGAGATCGAAGTATTTGTTGTACGTGTGAACGACCAGGAAGGCACTGTTCAGCTGTCCAAGAAGAAGTTGGACGGCCTGAAGGTTTGGGACGACATGGCTGCCTGGGTGGAAGACAAGACCACCGTGGAAGGCACCATCACCGAGGAAAACAAGGGCGGTCTGGTTGCCAATGTAAAGGGCATCCGCGTGTTCATTCCCGCTTCCCAGTCCGGTATTGCCAAGGGCGGCGATATGGCTGGTATGGTTGGCAAGACCGTTCAGATGAAGATTACCGAGGTTAACCGCGCTCGTCGCCGTGTCATCGGCTCCATCCGCGCTGTTACTTCTGAGACCCGTAAGGCCGCTCAGGAGAAGATCTGGGCTGAGATTGAGAATGGCAAGAAGTATCATGGCGTTGTCAAGTCCCTGACTTCTTACGGTGCTTTCGTGGATATCGGCGGTGTTGACGGTATGGTTCACGTTTCCGAACTGAGCTGGAACCGGATTAAGACTCCCGCTGATGTTGTCAAGGTTGGTGACGAGATTGATGTCTACGTTATCTCCTTTGACCCCGAGAAGCACAAGATCTCTCTGGGTTACAAGACCGCTGAGATGAACCCCTGGAACCAGTTCATGACCAACTACAATGTTGGTGATGTGGTGGATGCCAAGGTTGTGAAGCTGATGACCTTCGGTGCCTTTGCCGAGATCCTGCCCGGCGTGGATGGTCTGATTCACATTTCTCAGATTGCTGACCGTCGTATCGGCAAGCCCGAGGACGTTCTGTCTGAGGGTCAGGAAGTCAAGGTTAAGATTACCGACGTTGACGCTGAGAACAAGCGCATTTCTCTGTCCATCCGTGCACTGCTGGAGCAGCCTGCTGAGGATGCTGAGTAATTTGTAAAGCGGATACCGGGGCTGTTCGCAGTCCCGGTATTTTTAAATCACCACGGGAATATAGGAGGAAACATCATGGTCAAACACATTGTTTTGTACACCTTCAAAGAAGGCGTAGAGAAAAGCGAGTCCGTGAAACTAATCGCATCTGTCCTGGAACCTTTGGTCGGTAAAATTCCTGGCTTGCTTCATCTGGAGATCCGTCAGGCATTTAATGGCATGGATTATGCACTGTATTCAGAGTTCGAAAGTCAGGATGCACTGCGTTCCTACGCTGTTCATCCTCTCCACCTGGAAGCGAAAACACACTTTACCCATTTGTTAGCACAGCGTGTTGCGGCAGACTACGAAGTCTGATAGAAGGGGAGAAGTAAATGAAAGCGATTGTGACCGTAGTTGGGCAAGACCGGGTGGGCATCATTGCCGGCGTCTGCACTGCTCTTGCAAAGTTTAATGTTAACGTATTGGATATCCGTCAGACGGTTATGCAAGGGTATTTCACCATGATGATGGTAACGGAAGTTTCCATGTGCAATTTGCCTTTGGGTGATTTGATTACGAAAATGGACGAAATTGGCAAAGAGATGGGGCTTTCCATCCGTGTCCAGCGTGAGGACATTTTCGAAGCCATGCATCGTATTTGAGGTATCATCATGTTGAATCAAAATGACATACTGCAAACCCAGGATATGATTGACAAACGTCATTTGGATATCCGTACAATTACCATGGGCATCAGCCTGATGGATTGCTGCGATCCGGATCTGAGTGTTTGCTGCGCCAAAATCTACAAAAAAATTACCACCTGCGCCAAAGATCTGGTGAAGGTGGGAGAAGATATTGAGAAAGAATTTGGCATTCCCATTGTAAACAAGCGGATTTCCGTGACGCCAATTTCGATTGTCGCGGGAGCTTGTCAGGCGGATTCTTATGTGGAAATTGCCAAAACCCTTGATGCCGCTGCTGAGGTTTGCGGAGTCAACTTTATTGGCGGATTCTCTGCTTTGGTACAGAAGGGAGCCACCACCGGAGATTGGAAGCTCATCCGCTCGATCCCGGAAGCTATGGCTGCCACCGAGCGTGTTTGTGCCAGCGTCAACGTTGGTTCAACAAAAGCTGGCATCAATATGGACGCAGTTGCCGAAATGGGCCGAATTATCAAAAAAACCGCAGAGCTGACTGCTGATAACGATGGACTGGGCTGTGCTAAGGTAGTTGTTTTCGCCAATGCCGTAGAAGACAATCCGTTTATGGCAGGAGCCTTCCATGGCGTTGGCGAGCCGGAGTGCGTTCTGAACGTAGGTGTATCCGGCCCTGGCGTGGTTTATCATGCATTGCAAAGTGTGAAAGGTCAGCCCTTCGATGTGGTAGCCGAAACCATTAAAAAGACCGCCTTCCAGATAACCCGTATGGGCCAGCTGGTCGGCATGGAAGCTTCTCGACGTCTGGGAATCCCCTTTGGTATTGTAGATCTGAGTCTGGCTCCTACGCCTGCTGTAGGCGACAGCGTAGCAAGAATTTTGGAAGAGATGGGACTGGAAGTGTGCGGTACCCACGGCACCACTGCAGCGCTGGCACTTTTAAATGACGCTGTTAAAAAGGGCGGTGTTATGGCTTCCAACCATGTGGGCGGCCTTTCCGGTGCCTTTATCCCCGTCTCGGAGGACGAAGGCATGATCGCTGCCGCAGAATCCGGTGATCTGTTCCTGGATAAACTGGAGGCAATGACCTGCGTGTGCTCCGTAGGATTGGACATGATCGCTGTTCCAGGAGACACCTCCGCTTCCACCATTTCTGCAATTATTGCGGACGAAGCAGCGATTGGTATGGTCAATTCCAAAACGACAGCTGTGCGCATTATTCCGGCACCAAACAAGGTGGTTGGTGATCGTGTTGAGATGGGCGGCTTACTGGGAAGTGCACCAGTTATGCCTGTACATGATAAGTCCAGCGATCAGTTTGTTGCCCGTGGTGGTCGGATTCCTGCGCCCCTGCAGAGCTTGAAAAACTAAAAAATACGCCGGGAAACAAGAAATTGTCTCCCGGCGTAAACATTATCTTAGAACAAAAGGGAAGAGGGGAGGGGTATTTTTCAAATACCGGTCATTGCTGCCAGAACATCCACTTCCATCTGCTGAATGCTCTTTTTCATTGCAAGACCTTCTTCAATGTCTACATCCGTAAAGCCACCATCGTGTGTGCAGACAATGCGGTTGGTCTTACCCTTAAGCAGCAGCTCCACAGCCATATAGCCCATTTTCGTAGCATTGACACGATCTCTTCCAGTAGGAGTGCCGCCTCTCTGGATATGTCCCAAAACAGTAACACGAGGATCCAGATCGATGGCATCTTTGATCTTAGCTGCAATGTCAGAGGCCGAGCCAGCGCCTTCGGCAACAACAATCATGTAATGGGTGAAGCCATTGAAACGAGCTTGCCGGATTTTTTCAATAACATCCCGTTCAAAGTCGATGGGTTCTTCCGGGACCAAAACTGCTGTAGCACCCACAGCCAATCCAACATACATGGCCAAGTAGCCTGCATTCCGACCCATAACCTCAACGACAGAACAACGTTCATGAGACTGCATCGTATCACGCAGCTTATCGATGCACTCGATTGCTGTGTTGGCTGCAGTATCAAATCCGATGCAGTAATGGGTACAGCTGATATCGTTATCAATCGTTCCTGGAATGCCGATCACGTTAATTCCGTATTTGCTTAATGCCTGGGCACCACGGAATGTACCGTCACCACCGATAGCAATAACGCTGTCAAGACCAAGGAACTTACAGGTGGACACAGCTCTGCGCTGACCTTCTTCCGTCATAAATTCCTTGCTGCGGGCAGTATAGAGGACCGTACCGCCTCGGTTAATGGTATGGGAAACACTTTTTTCATCAAGGCGGATAATATCACCGGTAATCAAACCGTTCCATCCGCGGCGAATACCGTAACACTCCAAACCATGATATAGCGCTGTACGGACTACGGCACGTACACAAGGATTCATACCGGGGGCGTCACCGCCGCTGGTAAGTACACCAATTCTCTTTACGCTCATAAATTGACCTCCCAAATGATTGATGATGTCTGCCTATATTCTACCGGGAAAAGCAAGAAAAGTAAAGCATTTTTTTACATAAAACTTTAGACTGGCAACATCACAGCAAAGTATATATAGTTATAGGGGAAGTGCAATATTCCTTTTCTGTTTTTGAACGCTTTTTATCAGCTGGTGGCCCGTATGCGTTCAGCGGGGAGCTACCGCTGCTTTTCTTTGCGAGCCGTTGAACGCAACAAAATAAAAATTTTGTTGCGTTCAGAATGTGTTTGTGCTATAATGTAATCAATATCCACCCCCGTGCCACCCACGACTTTTAGGAGGTATCCCATGCAGCGCTACTCTGATTGTCCGCAAGTATTGCGAGAATTTTTAATCTATCACGAAAACATTAAAGGACAGTCTCCACTAACCATATCAGAATATTATTTGGACCTGCGTATGTTCCTGCGCTTCATAAAATTGATGCGCTGTAATATGCCGATCAATGCGGATTTGGACAATATCAACATAAAAGATGTTGATCTCGCTTTTATTCAGGAGATAGATACCTCCGATATATTTGACTTTTTGTCTTATCTTGCCAATGACCGCCAAACAAATTCTGAGCACGCCGTACCGGAGTATGGAATTTCCGCTTCCTCCCGTGCAAGAAAATTATCAGCAATTAAATCCTTTTATAAATATCTGACGGTAAGAACAAAGCAACTTACAGAAAACCCGGTTGCGGATTTGGAATATCCCAAAATCCGCAAAAGTCTCCCCAAATATCTCACTTTTGAGCAATCCGCTTCCCTATTACAAGCTGTATCTGGCCCAAATGAGAAACGGGATTATGCAATTTTAATGCTGTTTCTGAATTGCGGCATTCGTCGAAGTGAGCTGGTCGGCCTAAATTTAACCGATGTTTACGAGGATAGAATCCGGGTGGTTGGCAAAGGAAATAAAGAACGCTTTGTATATTTTGGTTCCGCTTGCAGGAAAGCCATTGATGCATATCTGGTTGAACGTAATCAGAAAGTTTTATCTGACAATCGGGCGCTGTTCGGTTCTCGTGACAACAATCGAATCAGTGTTACCGCAGTTCACCGCTTAGTAAAGAAAGCACTTCTCCAAGCAGGACTGGATTCTACGCAATTTTCCGCACACAAACTGCGTCATACCGCTGCCACCATGATGCTGTCCGGTGGTGTGGATGTAAAAACAGTTCAGGAAGTTTTAGGCCACGAAAACCTGAATACTACCCAGATTTATACCCATATTGAGAATACTGAGTTAAAAATTGCAGCCGAAGCAAATCCACTTTCAAAATTGGATTTTTCTGAAAAAGAATAAGGCAAATAAGCATTGTGCGACAAGGTAGGAAAAATAGTTCATTTCCCTCCCCTTGTCGCACAATGACTTAATTTTTACCACGCAATTCGATAATTTGGTCACGCAGGACTGCTGCATATTCGTATTCCATCATACGCGCAGCCTCCTTCATCTGCTTTTCCAAGCGGGCAATCTCTCGTTCTTTTTCAGCCTTCGTCATCTTGATTCCACTGCGGCCCTTCCGTTCTGCCGTCGGAGAAGAAATTTCGATCAGATCTCGTACAGACTTGATAACCGTCTTTGGCGTAATACCGTGCTCCTTATTATAAGCATCCTGCACACTGCGACGGCGTGCTGTTTCATCAATCGCTGCTCGCATAGAAGGTGTAACGGAGTCGGCGTACATAATGACTTTTCCGTCGGCATTTCGTGCAGCTCGGCCGATGGTCTGAATCAAACTGGTCTCGCTGCGCAGGAATCCTTCCTTATCGGCATCCAAAATGGCAACCAAGCTGACCTCAGGCAAATCCAAACCTTCGCGCAGCAGATTGATGCCCACCAGAACATCAAACTTCGCCATCCGCAAGTCCCGAATAATTTCCATACGCTCCATGGCACCAATATCGGAGTGCATATATCGCACTTTAATCCCTGCTTTTTGCAGATAGATTGTCAGATCTTCTGCCATTTTCTTCGTGAGTGTGGTCACCAGAACCCGTTCTTCTCTGGCTGTCCGCTGATTGATCTCACCGATCAGATCATCAATCTGTCCATCAATGGGGCGAACTTCTACCTCAGGGTCCAACAAGCCGGTGGGCCGAATCACCTGTTCTACTGTCTGTCCGGAGCGGCTGCGTTCGTATTCGGCAGGTGTGGCAGAAACATAGATCACCTGGTTGATTTTTTGGTCAAACTCCGTAAAGTTCAGCGGGCGATTATCATAGGCAGAAGGAAGCCGGAAACCATAGTTTACCAAAGCATCCTTCCGGCTCCGGTCCCCTGCATACATAGCCCGGCACTGAGGAAGCGTCACATGGCTTTCATCCACAAACATGAGGAAATCTTCCGGGAAATAGTCCAGTAGTGTGGTTGGTGGTGTACCAGGGGCGCGTCCCTGGATGACACGGGAGTAGTTCTCAATGCCATTGCAGAAGCCGATTTCCGTAAGCATTTCCAAATCATAAGCGGTTCTCTGGGCGATGCGCTGAGCCTCGATTAGTTTATCGTGTGCCCGGAACCATGCCACCTGCTGATCGCACTCTTTCTGAATTTCCAGCATGGCACGGTGCAATTTCTCTTTGGAGGCAACATAATGGCTGGCAGGATAAATGGCAACATGGTCCACAAAACGTTCCGCCATGCCGGAAACGGCGTTTATTTCACTGATTCTATCAATTTCGTCACCGAAAAATTCCACACGAATGGCTCGCCCTGACCAATATGCGGGATAAATCTCCAACGTATCTCCTCGCAGGCGGAATTTATTTCGGGAAAAATCCAGATCATTTCGCTCATAACGAATTTCGGCAAGCTTTTTTAGTACATTCTCCAGCGGATACTCCTGCCCTACCCGCAAGGAAATCACCATGCTCTTGTAGTCAATCGGGTCACCCAGACCATACAAGCAGCTGACAGAACTGACCACAATCACATCCCGACGTTCAAATAATGCAGACGTTGCAGAATGGCGCAGCCGATCAATCTCTTCATTCACGGAAGCGTCCTTTTCAATATAGGTATCCGTGTGGGCAATGTAGGCTTCGGGCTGGTAATAGTCATAATAAGAAATAAAGTATTCTACAGCATTCTCAGGAAAAAACTCCCGAAATTCACTGCAAAGCTGCGCTGCCAAAGTTTTATTATGCGCCAAAACCAAGGTAGGACGATTTAATTTCTCAATGACAGATGCCATGGTAAAGGTTTTGCCCGAACCAGTGACACCCAAAAGGATTTGCTCCCGCAGGCCCCAATTTACGCCGTTTACCAGCTTTTCAATTGCCTGTGGCTGGTCGCCAGAGGGTCGATATTGTGAAACAAGTTTGAATTTATCCATATTCTCCTCCTACGGCAGCAAATACTCATCCAAGCGATAGCCTGACTGAACCATAGAAACATAGTCTCCTTCTGCGACCACAACGTGGTCTGCCAGATGAATCTCCACCGCAGACAAAGCCGCAGCAATACGCCGTGTGGTTTGTACATCTTCTCCCGACGGAACCGCTACTCCGCTGGGGTGATTATGGGCCAAAATCACAGTTGAGGCACCAGCGTTCAAAGCAACCTCCACAACTTTTCGAACGGAAATACTTGCAGAATTTACACTACCCTCCCCTACTTCCCGGCAGCACAGTACTTTACACTTGGCATCCAGACAAAGTAAAAAGACAGTTTCCTTGGTGCGCCCAAAGAAATAAGGCAGCAAGTATGTCCCGCAAGCTTCCAACGTTGTCAGGCATTCCACTCTTTGCGCGCAGTCTACCTGATAGAAGCGGCTTAATGCCGTAACCAACGACAGCAATGTAGCAGAGTGGTCGCTGATCCCTTTTACTTTTTTCAGTTCCTCTACAGAAGCATCCAAAACCCGCGACAAACTGCCAAAGTGGTCCAGCAGTGCATGGGCTATGGGATTGGTATCTTTCTGAGGAATGGAATAAAACAGAAGCAGTTCCAGCGCCTGAATGTCCGTAAAATTATCCAATCCTTCTTCCAGAAACCGTGCTTTCAGCCGCTCTCGATGACCTTTATGCACAGAAGGGTTCGGCATATTTTCACCCCTTATGATTTTATTCTTGCTATTTACGTAGAATCCAGGTACAATAGCGGTAACAGTCGAAACCCGCCGGGAAAGTTTTTTCTCTTTCTGCACATGCTAGAAGCTGTAAGGAGGGCCGTCATGGAAGAGAATCAGGAAATATTCGGGATGCTGGACTTAATACTGCGTCCGGGATTCTGTGTAAAAAATAATGTGATTGTAAAAGTAAATCCCTCCGCGCAGGGACTCCCCATTGCCGCCGGAACAGACGTGCGGACATTATTACAGACAGGAGAGAATGAATACGCAGCGTTTGAAGAAGGCTGTTTGTATGTGCAGCTTTCCCTGCTTGACGAAATGTATGGGGCATCCATTACCCGGATGGACGGATGGGATATTTTCGTACTGGACCCCCAGTGGCGTTCCGAGCAACTGCAAATTCTGGCCCTGGCAGCACGAGAACTGCGTCAAAGCCTGAGTAATGTTATGATTGCGTCGAACCAACTGTTTCCCCTGGTAGAACAGCGGCAGCCTCAGATTCGGGAGCAGAGCGCCCGTTTAAACCGCAGCCTGCACCAAATGCTGCGGGTGATTGGCAATATGTCCGATGCGGGACGCTATGCGACCAGCTCCAGGCAGGAAATTCGGGATGTTGGGCAGATTTTCCTGGAAATTATGAGTAAGTGCCAAGCACTTGCTGAACAGGCCGGTATTTTGCTGTCCTACCAGGGACTGGACGAAGAAATTATGTGCCTGGTAGATGCAGAGCAGCTGGAGCGTGCGCTGCTGAACTTGCTGTCCAATTCCATGAAATTCACTCCTAGAGGAGAAAGTATTACCGTTTGCCTCAGCCGGAGTGGCCGCATGCTGCGGCTGAGTGTACAGGATTGTGGTTCCGGTATTGCAGAAAACATCCGTAACAGTTTGTTCAGCCGCTACTTGCGCCAGCCTTGCCTGGAAGACAGCCGGTATGGAATCGGCTTGGGAATGGTTTTGGTTCGCAGTACCGCTGTCAATCACGGCGGAACCGTATTGATCGATCAGCCCAACGATAAAGGAACTCGAATTACAATGACCTTGGCAATTCGTCAAAACAATACGAGCACACTCCGCTCCCCTATCCTTCATCCGGATTATGCAGGCGGATGGGATCATGGCCTAATAGAACTGGCAGAATGCCTGCCCCTGCAGGCTTACGAAACAGATAAATAAGCTCTCAATCTCCCGGTCATATAGAGACCGGGAGATTTTGTCTGAAACTTGGAAACTATTTGTTTTCCAGGTAGGGCTTCAAGTATTGTCCGGTATAGCTCTGGGAAACCTGGGCCACTTCTTCCGGTGTTCCGGATGCGATCACATATCCGCCTCCGTCTCCGCCTTCCGGGCCAAGGTCAATGATATGGTCCGCAGTCTTGATTACATCCAAATTGTGTTCGATAACCAAAACCGTGTTTCCTGCGTCCACCAAACGCTGAAGAACCTCAATCAGCTTGTGTACATCGGCCGCATGCAGGCCGGTGGTGGGTTCATCCAGAATATAGATCGTCTTTCCTGTGGCAACACGGGCCAGTTCCGTCGCTAGTTTTACCCGCTGAGCCTCACCACCCGACAAAGTCGTACTGGACTGTCCAAGCTTTACATATCCCAGTCCAACTTCTACCAAAGTCTGGGCTTTTCTGCGAATCTTTGGAAGATTTTCAAAAAATTCTACTGCTTCCTCCGCAGTCATATCCAGAACTTGTGCAATATTTTTTCCTTTGTACTGGACTTCCAGAGTTTCACGGTTATACCGTGCACCATGGCATACCTGGCAAGGAACGTAAACATCTGCCAGAAAATGCATCTCAATTTTCACCAGGCCGTCGCCGCTGCAGGCTTCGCATCGCCCACCCTTTACGTTGAAAGAGAACCGACCAGGGCCATAACCACGGATTTTTGCATCATTGGTGGAAGCAAACAAGTCACGGATATCATTGAACAGGCCGGTATAGGTAGCGGGATTCGACCGCGGCGTCCTGCCAATCGGGCTTTGATCAATGTCAATGACCTTATCCAGCTGATCCATTCCCTCAATGCATCGACATGCGCCAGGTCGTGTACGCGCATGATTCAGTTTTCCCAGCAGGGTTTTATTCAGCACTTCATTCACCAGGCTGGATTTTCCGGAGCCGGAAACCCCTGTGACGCAGGTCAATGTTCCTAAGGGAATATCTACATCCACGTTTTTCAAGTTGTTCTCTGACGCCCCGCAAATACGCAGATATTTGCCGTTTCCGCTGCGCCGCTGCGATGGGACCGGGATCTTTTTCACGCCCGACAGGTATTGTCCCGTGATGGAACGTTCGCAGGAAAGGATTTCATCCAGTGTTCCGGAAACCACAATTTCTCCCCCATGAGAGCCGGCACCAGGTCCAACGTCCACGATAAAATCGGCTGCTCGCATGGTATCTTCGTCGTGTTCCACCACAATCAGCGTATTTCCCAGATCTCGCAGGTGTTTGAGCGTACCCAAAAGCTTATCGTTATCCCGCTGGTGCAGACCGATGGAAGGTTCATCCAAAATATACAGCACACCCATGAGTGAGGAGCCGATCTGCGTAGCCAAACGAATACGCTGACTTTCTCCTCCGGACAAGGTGCCGGCAGACCGGGAAAGCGTCAAATAACTCACGCACACATCTGACAAAAAT
>CALXDU010000025.1 GCA_944387145.1 uncultured Oscillospiraceae bacterium
TTCCATATATCAGGATATGCGGAAAGGAAGTGTTTTTCATGGCCAAGCCCTTAGTGGCAATCGTTGGACGCCCCAACGTGGGCAAGTCCATGTTATTCAATAAGCTCACCGGTCAGCGCACCTCCATTGTGGAGGACACCCCCGGCGTTACCCGGGACCGGATCTATGGCCAGTGCGAATGGTGCGGCCGCACCTTCTCCCTGGTAGACACCGGCGGCATTGAGCCGGGTACCGACAGCGACATGCTGAAATTCATGCGCCGTCAGGCAGAAATCGGCATCGAACTGGCTGACGCCATTATTATGGTAGCCGACGTGCGCAGTGGTGTCACCGCCGCTGACCAGGATGTGGCTACCATGCTACGTAAATCCGGCAAGCCTGTCGCCTTGGCGGTAAACAAGTGCGACTCCATCGGTCTGGTCAACCCCGACGCCTTTGAGTTCTACTCCCTGGGCATTGGCGACCTGTTTGAAACCTCTGCCGTCCACGGTCACGGCACCGGCGACCTGCTGGACTGGGTTCTGGCGAACATCCCCGAAAACGACGAAGAAGAGGACGACAGCGACATCATCAAGGTAGCCATCGTGGGCAAGCCCAACGTGGGCAAAAGCAGCCTGCTCAACCGGATTCTGGGCGAGGAGCGGGTCATCGTCTCCAATGTGGCCGGTACCACCCGGGATGCCATCGACTCCTACTTTGAAAACGAAACCGGACGCTACTGCTTCATCGATACCGCCGGCATGCGCCGCAAAAGCAAAGTCGATGACGCCATCGAAAAATATTCCAACATGCGCTCCATCAGCGCCATTGACCGGGCGGATGTGTGTCTGATTCTCATTGACGCCAACGACGGCGTTACCGAGCAGGACACCAAAATTGCCGGTCTGGTACACGAGGCAGGCAAGGCTGCCATCATCGTGGTAAACAAATGGGATGCAGTGGAAAACAAGGAAACCAACACCATGCGGGATATGGAAGCCCAGGTGCGCAACGGTCTGAGCTATATGCTCTACGCTCCGGTGCTGTTCCTGTCCGCCCTCACCGGCTCCCGGGTGGAGAAGCTGTTCCAGCTGATTCAGGACGTTCACACCCAGAACACCAGCCGGATTACCACCGGCGCCCTGAACAGCGTGCTGGCTGACGCCACCGCCCGGGTGCAGCCGCCTACGGACAAGGGCCGCCGGCTGAAGATTTACTACATGACCCAGGCAGGCACCAAGCCGCCCCATTTTGTGATTTTCTGCAACGACGCCAGACTCTTCCATTTCTCCTACCAGCGGTATCTGGAAAACCAGATTCGGGAAGTCTTTGGCCTGAACGGCACCCCCATCCGGATTACCATCCGGCAGAAGGGCGATAAGGAGGAAAGCTGATGCTTGTTTATACATTGATTGTCACTGCTCTGGTGTGTTACTTTCTGGGCAATCACAACGGCGCGATCTGTGTTTCGGCGATGATGCATGACGATGTGCGCAGCCATGGCAGCGGCAATGCGGGCCTGACCAACTTTATCCGCAACTACGGCACCAGCCGGGCACTGCTGGTAATTCTCATTGATGTGGGCAAAGCCGTGCTGGCCTGCCTGATTGCAGGCATTGCCCTGGCACCTTTTGGCTATGAACTGGAAGGCCGGGTGCTGGGCGGCGTGTGTGTGATGCTGGGCCACGACTTCCCTGCCCTGCAGGGATTCCGGGGCGGCAAGGGCATTCTCAGCGGCTGGTTCATTGCCTGGATGGTGGACTGGCGGCTTGGGGCCATGATTTTCCTGGTGTTCGCCCTGGTCTACGGTCTGACCCGTTATGTTTCCCTGGCCTCCGTTCTGGCAGCAGTGACCTTCGGCCTGGGCTTTGGGCTGTTCCACTGGAATAACACGCTGGTTCTGTGCGGCGGCGTATTTATGAGCCTTCTGACCATTTTCATGCACCGGGGCAATATCGACCGTCTGCTGAAGGGTCAGGAGCGGAAAACCAACCTCTTTGCGAAAGGAAGCAAGCAATGAAAGCAGCTGTCATTGGCAGCGGTGCCTGGGGCACCGCTCTGGCTCTGCGGCTGTGTCAGAACGGTCACCAGGTTAGTCTGTGGTGCCATGACCCCAGTCGGGTTCCCCAAATGGTATCCAGCCGCTGCAATCCCCGGCTGCCCGGCGTTGCGCTGCCGGAAAACTTAAACATCAGCTCGGAGTTTTCCTGTGCTGAAGGCTGTGAACTGGTTGTGATTGCCTGCCCCTCCTTTCCTCTTCGCAGCGTCTGCCGGGGTGTGGCTCCCCACATTGCCCATGATGCCGTGGTGGTCTCCGCCACCAAAGGATTGGAGCAGGGCTCCCACCTTCGGATGAGCCAGGTTGCCGCCCAGGAAACAGGCAAAGATGTGGTGGTGCTCACCGGCCCCAGTCACGCTGAAGAAGTGGCCCGGAATCTTCCCACCGGCCTTCTTGCCGCCAGCGAAAACCAAGCTCTGGCAGAATTTGTCCAGGACGCCTTTATGGCGGACACCCTGCGGGTCTATACCAGCCCCGACCCGGTGGGAGCAGAGTTGGGCGGTGCGCTGAAAAACGTCATTGCCCTGTGCGCCGGCATTACCGACGGTCTGGGCTTTGGCGACAACAGCAAAGCCATGCTGATGACCCGGGGCCTGACGGAAACCGCCCGACTGGGTGTGGCGCTGGGCGCTCAGAAGGAAACCTTCACCGGCCTGGCCGGAGTAGGCGATTTGATTGTTACCTGCACTTCCATGCACTCCCGGAACCGCCGGGCCGGTATTCTCATCGGTCAGGGTAAAACCGCCCAGGAAGCCATGGCAGAGGTGGGCGCTGTGGTGGAAGGCTACTACGCCGCCAAGTCCGCCTATGAACTGGGCAAAGCCAAGGGCATCGACATGCCCATTACGGAAGCGGCCTACCTGGTACTTTATGAAAATACCAATGTCTCAGAAGCCGTCCAGGGACTGCTGAACCGGCAGCGCAAAGCCGAAACAGAGAACCCCGGCTGGCTGTAAGGATTCCGCTATGAAACACAAAATGAAAAAGTCTTCACAGCTGCTGCGAAGACTCCGTCAGGGAATATCCGGAATTTGGCAGGGCTTATGCACCCTCTCCGCCCGAATGGGGCTGAAGCAGCTGAAAAAACTGCGCTGGCAGAATTTCCTGCTGCTGATTGCTGCCGGCTGCATCAATGCGGTAGGCGTAACCATGTTCCTGGCGCCGGTGAACCTGTACGACAGCGGCATTTCCGGCACCTCCATGCTTCTGTGGCAGGTGACCCCGGAGCAGTACAGTCTTTCCCTGTTTCTGGTGATTTTGAACGTGCCCCTGTTTCTGTTCGGTCTGCGCAAACAGGGCTGGTGCTTTACCATTTACTCCATCTGGGCGGTTATGATCTACTCTGCCGCTTCCTATGTAATTACGGATATTTTGCCGGTGGATGTGTCCGTGGCCTCTCCCTTTGCCGGACAGGATCTGCTGCTGTGCGCCATTTTCGGCGGACTGGTTTCCGGTGCGGGCAGCGGCCTGACCATTCGGTTAGGCGGCGCCATCGACGGCATGGAAGTTCTGGGCGTCATCTTTGCCAAGGGCTTGGGGTTGACCGTGGGCAGCTTCGTGATGATTTACAATGTGATTTTGTATCTGCTCATCGGCCTGAGCTTCAACAGCTGGGTACTGCCCCTATACTCCATTGTCACCTATTTTGTGGGCAACAAGACCATCGACTTCATTGTAGAAGGTCTGGACAAGGCCAAGTCGGTAATGATCGTCACCATGCGCGAAGACGACATCTGCCAGGCTCTGTCGGAAGAATTCGGCCGGGGCATTACCCAGATTCCCGCCAAGGGCTACTTTTCCGGCGGGGACAAGTGCGTGATTTACTTTGTGGTCAACCGCTTCCAGATTCCCAAGGTCAAGAACCTGGTAACGGAAATCGACCCCATGGCCTTCATCACCGTCACGGAAATCTCCGACGTGATGGGCACCAGCGTCAAACAGAAATAAGGTTTATTTTTCCGCCTCTTCCGGTACTGTCTGAGCAGTATCGGAGGGGGCGTTTTCCTTGGGAGAAAAATTCCCCAGTTCCTGATACAGCCCTACCCCGGCGGCAACTCCCAGAGTCTGGGCCTGCACCAGCAGGTCTTGCAGGTCTTCCGTTGTGCGCCAAAGGTGAAACTGGGCCTGCTGCTCCGTTACCGCCGCCCGATAATGGCAGTGAAGCTTTTCTTCCTTCTGCCCGGACTGCTGGGCTGCCCATTCCAAGGGCTTGCGCACCGCACCGGTTTCCGTCAAAAAAATCTCCATGCCGTCCAGAGCCAGTTCCAGCCAGATTTCTCTCCCCTGCCAGGGCATCAAGTACGTTTCCAGCCCCATATCCAGCGGCACCGGCGGCAGGAGGATGGGACAATCCAGTTCTGCGCCGTAGCTTTGGGACACAGCCAGAGGGAAAGCATTCTTCTCTACCAGATAGCTTACCAGCGCCGCCGTCTCTTTTTGTTCCGGCCTCTGAAAATCCAGCAGCACCCCCCGGCATCCCAGATTCTGCACGCTCTGGCGCAGCTGCTTCCCAATCCATTCCGGGTCGTGGCCATGGATAGGGGTGCGGTCATTGACCATCAGCACCGATCCCGAGGGCAGGGCTTTGGGAAGATTGGAAAGTCCTGTGCCGTAAGGGGAAAAATGGCAGGCCATCCAGGCAATCTGCGCCGCAGGTTGGCAGGCCATTCGCATTTCTGCCGCCGTCATGGCAAGATAACACGCAATCGCCATGGACAAATCCTCCTTTCCGTGGTATAATCAACGAAAATTGGGCGTTCCTGTACCCACCGGAAAGCCCAAGTGCTCTACCAGAACTATATCAAGGAACGGAGGCCAATATGCCCTTTTCTCTGCTGCCCAAACTGATGACAGACAAACTGACGGACCTGACCCCCCAGATTCTGGCGGATCATGGCATCCGGCTGCTGATGATGGATTTTGACAACACCATCGTCCCCTATTCCACCGACATTCCCTCGGAGGAAATGTGCCGATGGATGGAGGATATGAAAGCCTCAGGAATCCAGCTTTGTGTGGTGTCCAACAGCCATAAACAGCGGGTGCCGGAATTCTGCCGTCAGAATGGTCTTGACTGCATCACCCATGCCCGAAAGCCCTTCTCCAAAGGAATTCGCCAGTGTCTGGACCGATACGGCGTTGCCCCTTCCCAGGCCGCTCTGGTGGGCGATCAGATTTACACCGACACCTTGGGTTCCAACTGCATTGGCGTGACCTCCATTCTGGTCAAGGCCATTGACAACCATAATTTCTGGCTGAAAGCACGCAATGTGCTGGAATTGCCATTTAGATTTGCTGCAAGAAACAGGAGGATTGTATCATGAAAAATCTGGAAAAATACCGTTCTTTGCTGGACGGAGAAGTTGACGGCCTGCTGCTGACTTCCCGCTACAGCCGCCACTACGGTGCAGAATTCGACATTGCCGAAGGCGTAGCCATCGTCACCAAAAAGGGCTGCCGCTACTTCACCGACAGCCGCTACATTGAGTCCGCCGAAAATAACATCAAGGACTTTGAGGTCCTGGGCATCAACCAGTTCCACGGCTATTTCCAGCGTCTGAATGAGGCCATTGCCGATTTCGGCGTCACCACCTTGGGCTACGAGGAAAACTACCTCACCGTTGCCGAGCTGATGGGCTACGAAAAGAACCTGAATGCCAAGCTGGTTCCTTACAACAAGGAAATCAGCGGCTTCCGGGGCGTGAAGGAAGAATGGGAGCTGGCGCTGATGCGCAAGGCCCAGACCATCACCGACAAGGCCTTCTCCGAAGTGCTGGGCCGCATCAAATCCGGCATGACCGAGCTGGAGCTGCAGGCAGAGCTGATTTACTGCATGTACAAAAACGGCGGTACCGGCCTGGCCTTTGACCCCATCGTGGTATCCGGCCCCAACACCAGCCTGCCCCACGGCGTTGCCGGTGAGCGGGTCATCCAGCCCGGCGACTTCGTCACCATGGACTTCGGCGCTTCCTACATGGGCTACTGCTCCGATATGACCCGAACCGTGGCCGTAGGCTTTGCCACCGAGGAAATGGAAATCGTCTACAACACCGTGCTGAAGGCTCAGGAAACTGCCATCGCCGCCACCAAGGCCGGCATCCCCGGCAAGGACATTGACGCCGTGGCCCGGAAGGTCATCACCGATGCCGGTTACGGTCAGTACTTCGGCCACGGATATGGCCACAGCCTGGGTCTGGAAATTCACGAGGCTCCCAACGTCAACACCAGCAACCCCAACCCCATGCCCGTCGGCGCCATCTGCTCTGCTGAGCCCGGCATTTACCTGCCCGGCAAATTCGGCGTCCGGATTGAGGACGTGACCATCCTCACCGAGGACGGCTGCGAGGACATCACCGCCAGCCCCAAGCACCTGATTATTGTTTAATCGGGGCAAGCGCAAAATATCCTGAAAAATTTCCCATTTCCTCTTGCATATTTCCGGATTTTGCGTTAAACTATATGGAGTAGAATTATGTACACAAATCTCCTTCCAGCAGGAAGGGTATTCTTAGGAGGACAAAGATAATGATTTCTGCAGGTGAATTTAGAAACGGTATTACCTTTGACATGGATGGCAAGGTCATGCAGGTCGTGGAATTCCAGCATGTGAAACCCGGTAAGGGCGCTGCTTTCGTCCGTGTGAAGATGAAGAACGTCATCACCGGCGGCGTTACCGAAACCAGCTTCAACCCCACCGCAAAGTTCCCCACCGCTTTCATTGAGCGCAAGAAGATGGAGTATTCCTACAACGATGGTTCCCTGTACTACTTCATGGACCAGGAAACCTTCGAGCTGGAGCCTCTGGATGCCTCTGCTCTGGATGATTCTTTCAAGTTCGTCAAGGAAAACGACGTGTGCACCATCATGAGCTACAAGGGCAAGGTCTTCGGCGTGGAAGTGCCCAACTTTGTTGACCTGGTTGTTACCGAGACCGAGCCTGGCTTCGCTGGCAACACCGCTACCAACGTAACCAAGCCCGCCACCGTGGAGACCGGCGCTGAGGTGAAGGTGCCCCTGTTCATCAACGAGGGCGACAAGATTCAGATCGACACCCGCACCGGTGAGTACCTGGGTCGTTCCAAGGCCTAATTTTTGAGGAGGGATCGTATGACGATTTCTGAAAAGTCCGCCTACCTGAAGGGTTTGATGGATGGTCTGTCCCTGAACACCGAAACCAATGAGGGCAAGATGATTGCCGCCATTGTGGATCTGCTGGGGGACGTGACCAAGCGGGTCACCGACATCGAGGAGACCACCATTGCCATCTCCGACGAGCTGGATGAGATCGAAGAAGATCTGGATGCCATCGAAGACTACATCCTGGACGAAGACGATGACGACTTCGACTATGAGGATGAGGACTACGAAGACGACTGGGACGAAGACGAAGAGGAGCCGGAAGAAGGCTTTGACTTCGGCGATGAGGACACCACCATCTACGAGGTACAGTGTGCCTGCGGTGAGGTCATCAACTTCGACGAGGAGACCCTGGAAAAGGGCAGCATCGTCTGTCCCAACTGCGGAGAGACTCTGGAGTTCTCTCTGGAAGACGAAGAATAATGCGCAAACGGCCGCCGGTTAATCCGGCGGCCATTGTTGTGTCAGCCGCAGCCAAAGCTGCGGCTCAGGCTGTCGAAAAACCCCTTCGGGGCTTTTCGACAGGTTTTTTGCAGTCTGCTGCGCGCATAATTTGTCCCCGGCAGGGGGACAAATTCCACACTTGCAGCCTGAGAAGTGTTTTCTGCCAGGTACGTGCCCCGGTCGAAAACGGTTTTGACTTTATTTGTCCTCTGGAGGACAAACTCTGTGAGACTTTTTTGACACGCTCAGCCGCAGCCAAAGCTGCGGCTGTTTTTCTGTCCTCGGCAGAACTTTTCTGAAAATGGCAAATAAATTTTTCTGGATATCCAATCCGGATATTTACAACAGAGGAAATCGGGGGTATGATGGGTAAGAGCAAGTTATTTTCAATTGCAATTTGCTTTTGAATACAACTTGAGGAGGCTCCAGGATGCAAACTGCTGCCCTGATCGTTGCCGCAGGCATGTCCTCCCGGATGGGACAGTTTAAGCCCATGATGCCCCTTGGCTCCATTTCAGTGGCCCAGCGGGTCATTGCGACCTTGCACCAAGCCGGTATCCGCAGGATTGTCATGGTCACCGGATACCAGGCGGAAACCCTGGAACGCCATCTCAGCGGCAGGGGCATTATTTTTCTGCGCAACGAACACTATGCCAGCACCCAGATGTTTGACTCTGCCAAAATCGGCCTTGCCTATCTCCAAGACAAATGCGACCGGGTACTGTTTACCCCGGTGGATATCCCACTGTTTACCGCCAGCAGTGTCCTGGCTCTGATGAACTGCGAAGCCTGCCTGGCCCGTCTTTCCTATCAGGGAAAACATGGTCACCCGATTTTGATTGGCTGCTCCCAGATTCCGCACATCCTCCAGGACAAGGGCGACGGCGGCCTTCGGGGCGCTTTACGGCGCTGCTCCGGGAAACTTCAGAGCGTGGCTGTGGATGACCCGGGCATTTTGCTGGATGCCGATACGCCGGAGGATTTTTCCGCCCTTGTGAAGTATCACAATTTCCAGCTGGTTCGCCCTGTTGTCAGCGTATCCCTCCACAAGGAAACCTTATTTTTTGACAGCAAAATTGCCCTCCTGCTGACCCTGATTGACGAAACCAAATCCGTCCGTACCGCCGGGCAGCGGATGCAGCTGAGTTATTCCAGCTGCTGGAACATCATCCGCACCTTGGAAAGTCAGATTCAAGCCCCCCTGATCACCCGAACCCAGGGTGGTCCCGGGGGCAGCACCAGCACCCTTACCGATCAGGGTAAGCGCCTGCTGGAATGCTACAGCGCCTACGAACAGCGGATTCAATCCCTGGCAGCTGACCTGTACGACGAGTATTTTGGCCAGCTATTTCTGAAATAAACGCTTTTGATTTTACAGGAGGTTTCCTTTATGCAGAAGATGTTGCAAATTTTGAAAAACCACCTGGAGCAGGGCCAGGACCTGGTACTGGTCACGGTCATTGCCGCCTCCGGCGCTACCCCCCGGGGTGCCGGTGCCCGGATGCTGGTAGACTCCGAAGGACGGCTGTACGGCACCATCGGCGGCGGTGCGGTGGAATACCGCTTCCTGCAAATTGCCGGGAAGGTGCTGGAAGAAAAAAGCTCCTACGGTCACGATTTTTCCCTGACCAAAGACGATGTGCAAAACTTAGGGATGATCTGCGGCGGAGCTGTCACCGTCTATTTCCACTACATTCCCGCCGGAGATCCGGGAACCATTGCCCTGGCCCAAGAGGCAGAGGGGCGGTTTTCCCTGGATCAGGACCTGTGGCTGGTCAGCGACATTGCCGCAGGCGGCGCCCTTTCCCTGGCTGACCGGAGCAACCCCGCCCTGGCCCCCCACCTGACCCGCCATTCCCACCGGATTCAGGAAAATGGCAAAGATCTCTACATCGAACAGATTCACTCCGCCGGGAAGGTATACATTTTCGGCGGCGGGCATGTTGCCCAGGAATTGGTGCCGGTTTTGGCCCATGTGGTCATTGACATTGGCGATTCCAAGAGTACCGTAGTGGAGGACATGGACTCCCTGACGGAGCAGACCGGCATTCCCTTTGTCCATGTGGATGCCACCGTGGCCACGGCTCCGGAAGCCTACCGCCTGCTGGGGCAGCTGCTGGGACGGGAGGAAAAAGCCGAACAGCTGGCTACCTGGTGCGAAAATACCTACTCGGAACTGACAAAAGTCATGGAGCAGGTGGATGCTGACGGCGCCCGGAAATCCATGCTCTACTGTCTGGGTGACAAGGGCACCAACGTAATCGCCGAAGGCTCCTTCCACGCAGAAACCGTGAACATGATGAGCCGGAATCTGGCAGTTCTGGAGGATGTGGTGTCCAACGGTCTGGGCAACGAAGTGGATCTGGAGCAGATTCTCTCCTGGGACCCGGATGTGATTGTCTTTGCGCCGGACAGCTGTTATGAGGATGTGGGCACCTCTGCCCAGTGGCAGGGTGTCCGGGCCATTGCCGAGGGCAACTACTACAAGACCCCCTATGGCCCCTACGGCTGGCTGTCCTCTCCCCCTTCCGTGCAGCGGTATCTGGGCATGCTGTGGCTGGGCGCGCTGCTGTATCCGGAGTACATCCAATACGATTTGCAGGAAGCGGTTACGGAGTACTATAAGCTCTTCTATAGCTGCGAACTGACAGAGGAAGCGTATCAGCATCTGATGGCAAACGCCATGCCCGAAACCTAACTTAACAGCCGCCGGTACGAACCCAGCGTACCGGCGGCTGACTTTTTGTCTTTCCTATATGGTCAATCATCCCGATCTGTATAGCCACAGAAGCACCTTTCTCTTTCCAACAAAATTCTTTACACCCTGTTCACCACATGAGAATCGTTCTGTATTACACTTTTGATATTGCACACGAAAATACGGGAAGGATGATCAGCCCACATGAAAGAAGCAAAAAAGATAGACGAGCTTCCCCGATATCTGGATCAGGAAATTCTCAGTCAGGAGATAGTCAGCCCGGAAATGCTGTCCTTTCGAAGTGAGGCGGGCCGCATTCGCCAGCTCTACAACAGCGCCATGCAGGTGGCTTCCACCCAGCTGAACATTCTGGACGCAGAATTTTCCTCGGTATATGACCATTCCCCCATTCACCATCTGGAGTGCCGGGTGAAAAAGCTGGACAGCATTATTGAAAAGCTCCTGCGAAAGGGTTACGAGGTCACCCCGGACAACTTTCACCGCATCCGGGACATTGCCGGTATCCGGGTCATCTGCAACTATGTGGACGATATCTATTACCTGCGCAATCTGCTCATCGGCAACAGCGATTTTCAGCTGCTGCGGGAGCGGGACTATATCCAGCAGCCCAAGGAAAACGGCTACCGCAGTCTGCACCTGATTCTGAACGTGCCGTTTATGATTGCCGAAGGCCGGATGGCCCTGCCCGTAGAAATCCAGCTGCGCACCATTGCCATGGATATGTGGGCCAGCCTGGAACATGAGCTGCGCTACAAATCCAACCGGGATTTTTCCACCCAGGAATCCCGGCAGCTGCTGGAATGCGCCCAGACCCTGGCGGATCTGGACCAGAAAATGCAGCGTTTGTTCCGGGGCAAGGAAGAAGACGGGGAATAAAATCGGATTTTGGAACTCTACCGGCAGTAGAATTTCCCGTTTCTCTCTCCTGTAGCTTCCGATTTGCCTGGTTTCTTTACTTTTCCTCCCGGGAGTGTTACACTGATTTCAAGATAATTCACTTGGAGGGGTTTGTATGCCTTTTACTGTTTTTACCGACGGCTGCTCCAATCTGCCCGGGCGGCTGCTGTCTGAACTGGACATCCGGGTGCTTCCTTGCAGCTATGTTCTCGACGGTCAGCCGGGAACCTTTGCCGGAGACATTGACAGCTTTGACACCCATGCTTACTATGACAAGCTGCGCAGCGGCTCCGTACTGAAAACCAGCCTGCTGAACACCCATCTGTTCCTGGAGCATTTCCGGCCGGAGCTGGAAGCAGGCAATGACATTGTGTATGTGGGCATGTCCTCCGGCATCAGCGGCACCATTCAGGCTGCCCGGATTGCCGCAGAGGAGCTGAGCGAAGAATTTCCGGAGCGTACCGTCCGGATTGTGGATTCTCTGGGCGCAGGTTTCGGCACCGGACTTCTGACCTGCCGGGCCGCAGACCTGCGCAATGAAGGAAAAACCGCAGCCCAGGCCGGGGAAATTCTGGACGCAGAAGTGATGCACCTGCTGCAGTACTTTACCGTGGATGATCTGAATTTCCTCAAGCGCACCGGTCGGGTCAGCGGCGCCACCGCTGCCATTGGCACCATCCTGAACATCAAGCCCCTGCTCTGGGGTGACGCCACCGGACACATTGTCTCCTGCGGCAAATACCGGGGCCGGAAAAAGGCCATGGAGGCCATTGTGGAAATGTACCGGATCAAGGCCATCCACCCGGAAAATCAGCGGGTAGCCATTACCCACGGCGATTGCCCGGAGGAAGCACAGCTTCTTGCCCAGCAGATTCAGGAGATTTGTCCGCCCAAGGAACTGATTGTCTGTCCCCACGAACCCTTCACCGGTGCCCATGTCGGCCCGGGGATGCTGGCGCTGTTCTTCTTCGGCCAGCAAAGATAAGGAAAATGCAGCGAGGCGGCCAAAAGGCCGCCTCCTGTTATCTTTTGACTGGATTATGAACAAACATCGGATGTTTTGTGAATTTTAGCACTCTCACCTTGACAGTGCTAAAGTTTGGTGCTATAGTACAGGTGTTCCTTGAAAGAGGAACAGAAAAACCAAACGGTAACAAAGGTTCGCCTACGCCCGACATTCTGTCAGACGCCCACGAAAGATTGAACGGAGGAATGACTTATGTTGCCTAGCATTTTTGGAGAGAACCTGTTCGATGATTTCTTTACCGATCCTTTCGGCATGATGCCCCGTGGAAACGATCCCCTGTACGGCAAACACGCCAGAAACCTGATGAAGACCGATGTCCGGGAACTGGACAATACCTATGAACTGGATATGGATCTTCCCGGCTTCAAGAAAGACGAGATCACGGTGGATCTGAAGAACGGCTATCTGACCGTTCAGGCCGCCAAGGGCCTGGACAAAGATCAGCAGGATCAGGCCGGCAATTATATCCGCAGAGAGCGCTATGCCGGTGTCTGCAGCCGCAGTTTCTACGTCGGCGACACCCTGCGTCCTGAGGATATCGGCGCCAAGTATGAAGACGGCATTCTGAAGCTGTCCGTGCCCAAGACGGCAAAGCGGGAGCTGCCGGAAAGCACTTCCATCACCGTGCTGTAATTGAACCAAGGCCCTCCGGCTTTTCGCCGGAGGGCCTTTTTCTGTTTATAACGGGATGTAACTGTGGATGCTGTGCCCCAGCAAGGACATAATCCGCAATTCGTCCATGGCGTCATACAGGGCGTTGTGGGTTTCACAGTAGCATTGGTCGCAGGAAAGCAGCCGCAGCATGGATTCCACTCCGTAGCCCCGTTTCAGGCGACCGGTGGAAAAACAGGGGGCATGGCGGGGAATTTGGGGATTGTGCTGCCGGTAGGCTGCCATGCGCATAATGTCGTACCACTGCAAATGTCCCAGCTCCGGCAAGTGATTCCGGTCAAACCCGGCGTTGTAGGCAAACATCCGCTGGACATCGTAGCCACTAAGGAACTCTTTCAGTTCCTCCAGGGCTTCCTGCCGGCTGCAAATGCTGGGCTTTAAGCGGCTGTCGGGAAACAAGACGCTGCTGAACATCCCTCCCGCCTGGTATTCCGGAGTGAGGACATGATATCGGGCGTCCACCATCTGAAAGTTCCCGCTGTCGGCAACAATGGTGCCGATGGACATCACCCGGTTGTCCCAGGTGGTTTCTGTGTCGATAACTGCAAAATACTCCATTTCTCTCTCCTTTTCCCGGAGTCAAACCTTTCTGGCTCGGTTCCGCCGCAGGTAAAACAACACCCCTGCCCCATCTGCCAGGAACCAGCCGATGGGAATGGAGCACCAAATGGCAACCACGCCAAGCGGCGTTGTGGGTGCCAGAGCATAGGACAGGGCCACCCGGGTTCCCAGGGAAATGATGGTCAGAATCAGGGAAATATGGGGTTTGCCCACCCCCCGGAAATAGCCATACCAGAGGAACAATACGCCGATGCCAACATACATGGCGCCTTCAATCCGCAGATACCGGATTCCCTCTGCCACAATGGCAGTCTCTTCCGGGTCAATGAACAGCAGCATCAGATTCCGGGCAAACAGCCAGATCAGCACCGAAATCACGGCGCAGAACAGCGCCGACACCAGGAAGGAAATCCGGGTGCCCTGACGGATGCGCTCTTCCTGCTTTGCTCCATAGTTCTGGGAGACGAACATGGAATAGGCATTGCCGAACTCCTGGGCGGGCATGTAGGCAATGGTATCAATTTTCACAGCTGCGGCAAAGGATGCCATGATGGTGGGGCCGAAACTGTTGACCAGACCCTGAATCATCAAAATGCCGAAGTTCATCACCGACTGCTGGATACCGGTGGCCACGTCGTTGAAGATAATTTCTTTCAGTCTGGGCATGTTCCACTTTCTGCTTTCCCTATCCAGCCGCAGCTGGGGGAGTTTCCTCACCGCATAACCAGCAATGCCCACGCCTGAGACTGCTTGGGCAATCACCGTAGCCCAGGCCGCACCGGCTACGCCCATATGCAGACCGGCTACAAACCAAAGGTCCAGCACCACATTGATCAGGGAGGAAATGGCCAGGAAAATCAGCGGCACCACCGAGTTACCCATGGACCGCAGGAGGAAGGAAAAAAAGTTATACAAAAAGACAAACAGAATTCCCACAAACACCGCTGCCACATACTCCCGGGTCATGTCCATCAGTTCCGCTGGGGTTTGCAGCAGTTTCAGAATCGGCTCCATCCCCGGGTAGAGAATCAGGTACAGCCCAACCGTGACCGCCAGAATAAACCAGAAGGACAGCCAGATATCCCCTTTCAGCTTTTCTTCGTCTCTGGCGCCGTAATCCGTGGAGAAGAATGCGCCGCTGCCCATGCAAAGACCGATGATGATGGAGGTCAGAAAGACCATCAGAGTATAGGCAGACCCCACCGCCGCCAGAGCATTGGCGCCGATGCATTTGCCCACCACCAGGGTGTCCACCAGATTGTAGATCTGCTGCAGCAGGTTTCCCGCGATCATAGGCAGAGAAAACCGAAGCAGCTTTTGAAGGATCGGCCCCTGGGTCAGATTCTCTTCTTTCAACGTGATACCCCCGGTTGTTTTCTTTCTATGTTATACCGGAAAACAGGGAAATTGCAAGAGGCAAATTGGAAGTTTTCTTCCGGCTTCCCCGGTGCCCTGTGCCGCACCTTAGCCCCGGGATTTCTGGGCAAACTTGGAAGCCATAGAAAATGCTATGAATTTTATTCATAACTATATGAAAAATAACAGCTACCACAATGACAAAATCTGCGCTATAATGTGTATTGCAGTTAGGGAATTCCAAAAGATTGCGAGGCAGAAAATGCTGGATATATCCGTAAAACAAATGAAATATGCAGTAGAGATCGGTCGCTGCGGTTCCATCAACCAGGCCGCCCAGAACCTGTATGTCACCCAGTCCAGTCTGAGCAAGGCTATGAAGGAATTAGAAAGCGTGCTGGGCTACGCTGTGTTTCATCGCAGCCCCGGAGGCACCACGGTGACCAGGGAAGGCCGGGAATTTTTGCAGATTGCCGAAGAGGTTGTCTACAAATTGGATTACCTGGAACGGCAGATTCACCTGCGGAAGGATCAGCAGGCTTCCATCAATATCTCCATCCCCCGGGCGACTTATATCACCTACGCCTTTACGGAATTTTTCAAGGAAATTCAGAATCTGGAGCAAATTCAGATCAACTTCTCGGAAACCAATTCCGCTGAAGCGGTGGATAACATCCTCCATCATGGTTTTCATCTGGGGATTATCCGCTACCCGGATATCCTGGAAGAAAACACAATCCACACTCTTCAGCAGAAAAAGCTCCGGTTCCGGCGAATCTGGACCTTTGACTATATGCTTCTGGTTTCCAAAGCGTCTCCACTGGCAAGCCGGTCCGAAATTCATCCCAGCGATCTGCATGGATATATTGAGCTGCTGCACGGCGATACCAGCAACACCTTCCTGCCGGAACGCGCCGACGGCCCTGGTCAGGAGGAATCCGGAAAACGGATTTACCTGTACGAGCGTGGAAGTCAGTTTGATTTTCTCAGCAATGTGCCCACCACCTACATGTGGGTATCTCCCCTTCCCGAGAAGGTGCTGCAGCAGCACGAGCTGGTGCAGATTCCCTGCCCCGATAACCGGTTCCGGTATAACGATATCCTGATTTATCACGAAGATTATCCCTTTGGCGGATACGCAGAGCAGTTTTACAACATCCTGCTGAAGACAAAGGACGAAATTGAAAAAACAAAATGATCCAGAATCCCACGTTTGCAGAAAGAAGATGCCCCATATGGAAACTGAAATGCATGTAACATTACACCCGGTCCTGGCGATGCATGGCTATGCCATGGACTTCTCCCAGGCCCCTGGCAAGGCAACCTATCGCTTTCATGTACAGTCCGGCGAAATTGAGATTCATCATCACAGCTATGACGGCATCGCCGGTCTGTGGTGCCTGCCCCCACAATCCGGGGACGAAGCCGTGAAGGTTCTGCACAGCGGCGACGAGGCAGAGATCACCTTTGACAGCCGGGTCCATGACGCCGAACCGGACTTTATTGAAATTGCCAACCATCACTTCGGCAAGCGGGCCGAGTTTACTTACAGCAAGGTAAAAGAGTCCGCCTGACACTTTGCAGCATATATACTTTTCTCAATGCATACCCCCGGTTTTCCAAGGAAAACCGGGGGTGCTTTTGTGGCAGCGGTTGATAATGATATCGGCAAGGCCCGGAGTCTATGGCTGTCAGGCCTTTGCCTCCGCTTTGGGTTTGCCATTGGTTTGCAGACCGGCTGTGTCGTCCACAAGCCCGGCCATTTGATTTTGAATCAGCGCAATGGTATCGTACCCCCCCGCCTGCGCTGAACATCCCCATCTGAACATAAAAGAAAAACGATGCCATGCTCATATCCATACCTTCCTTTCCAGATTGCGGCTGATCCGGCATATCTGAACCGGATCGCCATCTCCAGGAAGGCCGTTAAGGCTGCTCCCGCCGAAAAACTTGCCGAACACCGCTGCCACAGCGGCGGGGCTTTGCCAGCTTCCTGGAAAAACGCTTCTTTTCTTCGTTGCCGTTACTATAACACAGAATATGCATAATAAAAAATTATTTATCTTTATTTCAGCATAATTCTATGTTATAATAAAAGCAAAAAGAGGAGGGATTCCATGCTGGATTTTCGGATGGAGAGCTTTCTGGCGGTCTGCCGCCATATGAACTATACCCGGGCGGCGGAAGAACTGAATCTGACCCAGCCCGCCGTTTCCCAGCACATCCGCTGGCTGGAAGAGTACTACGCAGCTCCCCTGTTTCACTACACCAACAAACGGCTGAGCCTGACCCCGGCAGGGCAGCTACTGCTCACAGCCGCCACCACCGTACAGCACGACCAGGCCCAGCTGAAACGTCAGATGCAGCAAACCCTGCAGCACCCTCAGGATCTGCGCTTCGGCGTCACCCCGACGGTGGGCATGTACCTGCTGCCGGGGCCGCTGGCAAACTATCACCGCACCTACCCCCAGGCCAATCTTTTCCTTCAGGTAAGCAACACCCAGTCTCTCTGCCAGCAGCTGGACCGGGGAGAACTGGATTTTGCCATTGTGGAAGGCTATGTGCGCAAGCGGGATTATGACACCCTGCTCTATTGCAGCGAACCTTATCTGGCGGTGTGCGCAGCGGACTATCCGCTGGAGGGTGAGCCCAGATGCCTTGCCGACCTGCTGGGCCACCCCCTGATTATCCGGGAACCCGGCTCCGGAAACCGGGAAATCATCACCCGCAGTCTCAACCGCAGCAACCTGGATCTATCGGATTTTCGGGGGCTGCTGGAAGTCGGGGATATGCATGTTCTGAAGCAGCTGCTGCTGATGGGCTGCGGCATTGGATTTCTGTACCGCTGCGCCGCTGCCCAGGATCTGGCCCAGGGACGTCTGCGGGCGCTGCATCTACAGGACATGCAGGAGCGCAACGACATCACCTTCCTCTGGCGCAAAGGCAGCGTCTTTGCCCAGGACTATCAGCGACTGTTCCAGCTGCTTTGCCCGGAGATTCCCGACAATCACGCCTGCTCTTCCAGCGTCCAGCCGAAATCGTTGTGATAAATCATCTGCCGGGTCATGCCGCCGTCGATGCAGATGTTCTCGCCGATGATAAATCCCGCCTTGTCCGAGCAGAGGTAGAGTACCATATTGGCAATGTCCAGAGGATTGCCCACCCGGCCGGCAGGATGCTGGCTGGCGTCCGGGCCTTCGTAGGCTGAGTAATCCGTATCAATCCAGCCGGGAGAAATGGAATTGACCCGCACCTTTCCTGCCAAACTCACCGCCAGGCCATGGGTCAGGGCGCTGATGCCGCCTTTGGCCGCGGTATAGCTCTCCGTCTGGGGCTGGCTCATCCGGTCCCGGGAAGAGGAAATGTTGACAATGGCCGCCCCGGGGGCAAAGTAGGGCGCAAACAGCTTACTCAGGTAAAACGGTGCACTGACTCCCACCCGGAGGGCATAGTTAAATTCCTCATAGCTGCAAGTATCAATGCCTTTCATCAGGGGCAGGGCGTTGTTGATGAGATAATCCACATGGCCAAAGTCCGCAATCACCTGGCGGGCAAAGTCCTCCAGCACGGTCTTTTCTCCCAGGTCTCCTGTGTAATAGCCTCCCGGCAGCAGGTCGATGGTGCATACCCGGGCACCGGCTTCCTGGAACTGCTGGGCAATGGCTTTGCCAATGCCTTTTGCGCCGCCGGTAATGACGGCAACTTTGTTTTCAAACATGGTCATTTCTCCTTTTTTCTTCGGGTCTTTTCCGGTTTTTCTGTGTTGCTTTTCATTATACCCTGTTCTCCCCATCGCCGCAAGTATCTTGCATATGCCCTGGGTGCATGGTATAGTGTCTTACAAACCAAGGATATATAAATTCTGATAGAATCGAGGTAACCCCTATGCTGGCTTATACTTATGTGAAAAAAGGAACATTTGAGCTTCTGGAAAAACCCAAGCCTACCCTGCAAGATGACCGGGATGCCATTGTAAAAGTGACCCTGGCCAGCATCTGCACCAGTGATCTGCACATCAAGCACGGCAGCGTCCCCCGGGCAGTGCCGGGAATTACCGTGGGCCATGAAATGGTGGGCATTGTGGAGCAGGTAGGCTCCGCCGTTACCACCGTCAAGCCCGGTGACCGGGTGACAGTAAATGTGGAAACCTTCTGCGGAGAATGTTTCTTCTGCCAGCACGGCTGGGTGAACAACTGCACCGACCCCAACGGCGGCTGGGCACTGGGCTGTCGGATTGACGGCGGACAGGCGGAATTTGTCCGGGTACCCTATGCCGATCAGGGACTGAACAAAATTCCCGATTCCGTCACCGATTTGCAGGCGCTGCTGGTAGGAGATGTGCTGGCCACCGGCTACTGGGCGGCCCAGATTTCCGAAATTCAGTCTGAGGACACGGTACTGATTATCGGCGCCGGGCCCACCGGACTGTGTACGCTCCAGTGCGTACAGCTTCACAACCCCAAACGGATCATCGTCTGTGACGCAGATGCCAGCCGCCTGGCCTTTGTCCGTCGTCACTATCCTGGTGTACTCACCGCCCCGCCGGAAGGTCTCCGGAACTTTGTGCTGGAAAGCAGCGAGCATGGCGGAGCAGATGTGGTGCTGGAAGTGGCAGGCAGCGACGAAAGCTTTTCCATGGCCTGGCAGTGCGCCCGGCCCAACGCCATCGTGACAGTGGTGGCCCTCTACGACGGCCCCCAAGTTCTGCCTCTGCCGGATATGTACGGCAAAAACCTGACCTTCAAAACCGGCGGTGTGGACGGCTGCAACTGTCAGGATACCCTTTCCCTCATCGCCCAGGGCAAGCTGGACACCACCCCCCTCATCACCCACACCTATGCACTGAAAGACATTGCCGCAGCTTACCAACTGTTTGAAAACAAACAAGATGGGGTAATCAAAGTGGCGATTGTCTGCGGTTAAAGGAGGCAAACCATGGCGAAACGAATTGGCGTTCTGTCCGATACCCATGGACTGCTCCGGCCGGAGGTGCTATCTGCCGTGTCCGGCTGTGATGCCATCATCCACGGCGGGGATATCAACAAGCCGGAAATCCTGGAGCAGCTGGAGAAAATCGCCCCGGTCTATGTAGTGCGGGGCAACAATGACAAGCAGTGGGCAACGCACCTTCCCCTTACACTGACCTTCCAGATCGAGCAGTGCCAGTTTTTCCTGGTTCACAACAAAAAGCAGGTGCCCCATGACCTGACCGGTGTCGATGCGGTCATCTTCGGTCACTCCCACAAGTATTTTGCCCAGGAACTGGAGGGCAGGCTCTGGCTGAATCCCGGCAGCTGCGGCAAGCGGCGCTTTGACCAGGAAATCACCCTGGCAATGCTCACGGTAGACGGATCTTCCCTGTCCGTGGATAAAATTACCATTCAACCTTAAAAGAAAACGCAGCGCCGGAAAGGAACCCCTTCCGGCGCTGCATATTTGTTGTCCAAAAGCGTCTTTCTTCAGCAGTTGTCCACAAATTCCTGGAAAATCTTCCGGCTGTTGGCATCCGACCAGAAGCTGAATTCCGGGTGCCACTGGACGGCCCAGACGAAACGCCGGTGCTTATGCCGCAGGGCTTCCACCAGGCCGTCCTCAGACTGGGCCATGATTTCCAGGTTTTCTCCCAAGGTTTTTACCGCCTGGTGATGGTAGCTGTTGACCCCCAGCCGCTCCATTCCCAGCAGCCGGCGCAGTTCGGAGGTCAAAATCACCTCATGCACCACCTGGTCATAAGGCGGCTTTCCGTGATGGCCCACATTGTCGGGGACCTCCTTGGGCAAATCCTGATACAGTGTGCCGCCTTCCAGCACATTCACCATCTGAATGCCCCGGCAGATGCCCAGCACCGCTTTGTCCTGCTCCACTGTCCGGCGATACAGAGCCTGCTCCAGCACATCCCGCTCTGGGCACAGAACGCCGCAGGTGTCCTTTTTCTCTTCCCCATACACAGACGGAGAAATGTCATGCCCGCCAGTCATCAGCAGGCCGTCGCACATGTCCAGAATTTGGGCCGCGTCTTCCGGCTGCACATGCAGCGGAAGAATCAGCGGAACACCGCCGGATTCCCGGATGCCATCCAGGTAATTGGGAAGCATCCAGATGCTGTTTTTTTCTTCATCCCACAGCGGGACAACTGCAATCCGTTTTTTGGCCATCGTCATTCTCCTATCGTGATTTTTCATCATTATAGTACCGGACGGGCCATTGCGCAAGGGGCGTTTTCTCTATTGTCGGACTTTGGCGAGTCTATTCTTATACCTGCCCCTTCCACACCCGGGCCAGGATATCCTTCAGAACCAGCAGCGCATCGGTATTGTTATAGCCATATTCCACCCGCAGCTGGGTAAGCATTTCCCGCAGCGTGGGGGCGTAATCGCTGATCCGCACGGTATTATGATAGGATGCCAGCACCGGATACTTCTTGCTCCACACCTTGTTCCAGTCAATCCGGGACTGGGCTTCGTCACTGACACTTTCGATCATCTGCTGGGCCTGCTGCTCGTCAAAATCGTACTCGATCAGTTCATCCAGCGTCATATGGTACAGCATCGCCAGTCCCTTGGATTGCCGGATGTCCGGCAGGGTTTCGTTGGTCTCCCATTTGGAGATGGTCTGACGGCTGACCCCCAGTTTTTCCGCCACGTTTTCCTGGGTCAGCCCGCTTTTTTCCGGGCATGATACAAGCTGCTTCCCAAACTCATGGTCGTTTCCTCCTGGCAGATAATTTCTGGATTTAGTATACAAGGTTAACCGCCAAAAATCTACCAAGGGAAACTGCCACTTTCGCCCGGTTTCCCGGCATGCCGTATAGAATCAGCCTTTCTCTTCCATTTCCTCAAGAAAGGATTGGATGGCTTCTACCGTCTAGGCCTGCTGTTCCTCCGCAGAGATCGCAGCAGGCAGATCCCCTTTCTGGGGGCCATAGTTGCCGAACTGGGCGTGGTTGCCGCCTTCGATCTCTACAATATTTTCCGTATACTGGATGTGGTCTTCCACACTTTGATTCAAAGAGCCATAAACCGTCAATGTATTTTCCTCCGGATAGTCCCCATAGAGGTATGCTCCCAGCAGAATCAGGCCGTCTACCTGGTCCGGGTGCTCAGCGGCAAACTTAGATGCCATTGCTCCGCCCATGGAGTGACCGGCAACATACCAGTTCTGATATTCGGGGAATTGGGAGATCACCTCTTGCGCTGCATTGGCATCAAAAATCGCCATGTGAAAAGGCATGTGTACCAAAATACAGGTCACTCCCGTTTGCCGGATCTGGTCAAGCAGCGGCAGGTAGGCTTCTGCCTCCACTTTCGCGCCGGGATAAAACACAATGGCAGTGTCTGTGGCATCCGGCGCTGATAAAATTGTCAGATTGTCTTGTTGGGAAATACCGTTTCCTTCTTCCAGCACTTCCAGCGCTGCATCTTCCGCTGGGTAGTAGTCGGATACATACCAGAAAAAAGCGCCTGTCAAAATTGCTGCTGCCAGCAAGACGACCCCAAGGGAAATCCACAGCTTTTGGGATACTTTCTTCTTTTCCATATTCACATCACCCCAGCAAGGATATGCACAACCAGCGCCGCTGTGAACATCATCAGAAAGCCTGCAATCATCCATCCCAATGCCTTGGAGTAGCCCCTCGGGGTGATGCAGCCCATGGCGTCCAGTTTTTTGATGATGGGATGCAGCCGCCAGAAGTAGGTGGCAATGGATAAGATCATGGCCACCACCGCCCACATACGCAGCTACTCCGTGCCAACGGCCAAAATCGCTGCCAGCAGGAAGATGAAAATCAGTTTCACCCCCGCCACCCAGTTTACCAGATACGCAGAAAACAGCCTCTGCTCTTCATTTCCCGGGTTGTGGAAGGCATGAAACACCCCCACGCCATTGCCCAGCTGGCTGCCGGGCCAAAAGTACAGGATGGCCACATTGGCCGATTCCATGAGGATAAAAATCAAAATCGCAAGGGATAAAATGCTCATTTATGCTTCCTTCCCGGCCTGCTCCACCACTTTCTGGTAAGGCCCGATGATGTATTGGTTCATTTGCCCTTTCATTTTCTTCTGCACCGAGGGAATGGCAATCAGCGCCCCCACCAGCTTCATCTGTAAAATACGCTTTTTCTGCTTCTGAGGGAAGTCGTAGATTCCATGCTCTTTGTAGAATTTGTGGTCGGCCTTCATCATGCCTTGCATGATGTAAATCAGATCCCGGAAGATTTTCATGCCGCCCACGCCGTAAAAATTGGCCGGACGGGACAGCTTCTTTTCCAGGGCAAAGGCCAGTGCATCCGCCAGGGACTGGATATCAGCCGAGGTATTGCCTTCATCCGTAGCCACGCCGCACAGATAGTTGCCGCCCACCTCGCTTCGTCCTTCCACAATCATCCGCAGGTTACTCTCGTACTGATAGTCACCGCTGATGGGTAGGCAATGGGCGTTCCATGGGTAACCGTACGGTGACCGTTGCAGAACTGCCGGTCATCGTAGCACTTGAAGCTGGAATGGGTGTAGTGGTCGGAAATGGTGAAGGCATAGACAAAGGCATCGGCACTTTGAATGGTTGTCCGCAAAAATTCGTCGAACCGATCCTTGTAGACGCATTTGCCGGTAATTGCGCAGCCGAAGCAGCCAAGGCACCCTCCGGCAAAGGGGAACTGCCGCAAATTCACCACCCGGCTTTCAAAGGGCAATGCCGCACGGAAGTCACCAATCATGTTTTGCAGATTCTCGTCCTCGGGGGCATAGTTGGTCACAATGACCACGTCTTTGTCCTTGGTTTTGGCAGTTTTGGGCAGTACCGGCTGATAGATGGTCTTTTCCCGCTGGGGCGCTTTTGCCGGTGGCGTGACAAACAGGCCATGGTCGCAGGAAAACATCAGCTGGTCAAAAAAGTTCCGTGCCTCCCGCTGTCCCTGCTCGGTGAGCAGGTCATCCATGTCCGCCGACAGTCCCCGCACCACCTTCATTCCCAGGTCACAGCAGTTTTCCTCCACATAGCGGTGGGCGGTGACATCGTAAAAATGTTTGGATGTGGTAATCTGGGAAGCGAATTTCCCCGAAAGGTCCACCCCATCCGCTTTGATCAGCTCGATGAGCCGGTGCAGCTGATACGGGGCAATGAACGTATAAACCGGATAGGAAAACAGCAGCAAATCCGCTTTTTCCAGTTCATGCCGCAGGGGCGCAAAGTCTTTTTCATAGCTTTTGATCCGCTGTCCCACGGGCAGAACCGTAAAGGTATGCTCCGGGTGCAGGGCCTGCAGGTAAAGCGCCGTGTGAACGGTGGTAGAATTTTTCCCCTTGGGGCTGGCGTTCAAAACTAGGATGTTCATGGTTGTTCCTCCAATTCCTGGATCAGCTGGCTGTACCAGCGGATTTCAAATTCTGCTGCGGCAATGCCGTAGGCGATGGTGTATCCCTGAAAGCGCAGTACCTGGGCCCAGTCTGTCCCCGGCGGCAGGGGCTGCTGCTTCATGTGTTCAAAGCGCTCCTGGATTCCGCAGAGAACGCCTTTGGTCTGCTCCATCTGGCGAATATAGTCCCGGATGGCGGCGAGCCGTTCCTCCGGCTTTGCCAGTCCCGAGAAAAACAACCGGGACAGCTCCATATTCTTGACCTTTTCCGCCTGCATGGGCTGGGCCACCCAATCGGAAAAAGCGGCGTGTCCGGCATCGGTAATGGCAAAGATCTTTTTGACCCGCCTGCCTGCCGAAGCTTCCTGGGCAGTCACCTTCCCCTCTCTTTGCAGCTTGGACAGTGCCGTCTGCACGCTGCCTGCGCTGTGAGAGCAAATCAGCGCCAGGTTGTTCTTGATAAATTGCTGCAATTCATATCCCGTCATGGGAGACAGGCTCAGCAATCCCAAAATCAGGTACTCCATAGTGTCCTCCAATATCTCTAATAGAGATATTGGAGAGGCAAACAGACCGGTTGTCAACCGGCGGCAAATCTTAACCGACAGCATTTCTTTTGGTTTTCCATGTACAAAAAACAATCGTCAGCACCTGGGTGCTGACGGTCAGCGTGTCAAAAAAGCCTCGCAGAGTTTGCTGCGGCAGCAGCAAATAAAGTTAAAACCGTTTTCTGCCAGGGCGT
>CALXDU010000026.1 GCA_944387145.1 uncultured Oscillospiraceae bacterium
AAAAATCACCGCCGCAACCTACCTGTATCAGGCAGACAGCGACGGCGAATGGGGCGAGATTCAGTTTGACTTTGAAACCAAAACGGCGCAGATTATTCAGCTGGCAGACTGGGACAAAATGATATCTCAGCCCTTTGCCAAGTACGCAATCTCCTATCTTTTGAATTGTCAGAATGAGAAGTTGCCGAAAGAAACGGTGATTTCATTTGAGGAGTAGCGCGAGAGAGTAGCGTCGCTGCGGCGGGACGGGGGCTTAATATACCTCTGGCTCCCCCGGTGATGCCGCTCCATTTCAAGGCTCCGCTTTGCTTTGCCTTTCCATTTCGCGACACCACCTACACCCGAACAGGCGGATTTTGCCGAGGGGCAAATCCTGAATTTCAGCGCGTGGCGCGCCAAAATCCGCCTGTTCTGTGGCTGGCGGAAAGGGGTTGTTCCCGCCCCGAACAATCCCTTTCCGCCACCCACGGTCGCCAAAGGTATAACACACTAGACTTTGCGCGCAAAGTCGTGTGCCACGAAACCGCCGGTTTCATTGGATTCTTCCTGCCACGGAAGGCTCTGCCCTCCTTTGGATTTCTCCCGCCAAGGCAGCGCCGCCGCCTTTGGAAACCACTGCCAAGGGGTGCGGGTCGCCAGTGGCGACCTCAAAGTGTCGCAGACACTTTGAAGCACCGACCGAGCCGGCAGGCGAGACCGCTGTCCCCTTTGGAATCCTCTGCCAACAGGGCGCTCTCGCCCCTATTGGATGACCCTGAGCCAAAGGAACTGTCATCCCTTTGGAATCCCAGATGCGTTTTGAAATGAGTACCCACAAAGGAAAAATGGCTTGTGGGCATTCATTGCAAAACGAAAGCTGTTGCAGATATTCACACAGAAAATCTGATACAGCCTTTCCAACCAACCCATTAACCCTCAAAGGGAAATTTGTAATCCAGGCCGCACTCATCGCGAAGCTGGATGAACTCCTTCTGGATCGCTTCACCCACCGGTACGCCCTTATCTTTTCGGAACTGCCAGGACAGGTACTCCTTCTCACCGGCGGTGTAGATCCGCTCCGCACCGGGAGCCTTGGCGGATTCCCGCAGGCCGCGACAGATGCCGCCCGCGGTTTTTTTGAAGGTGTCCAGACCCATGAAGAACTCGGGGTTGATGACAAAGAAGAAGTGACCCAGATGGTACATGCAGTTGTTGCCGTTCTCATCCTTGCCGTTCAGAGCCTTCATGAAGGGACCGCCGCACAGAGCAGCCGACAGGATTTCCACGATGGTAGTGAAGCCGTAGCCCTTGAAGCCGCCGGTCTCTTCGCCCAGGCCGCCCAGAGGCGCCAGCGCACAGTTGCCGGCGCGCATCTGCTTCAAAATCTCAGCGGACTCGGTCATGGTGCCGCCGTCCCGGGTGACGGTCAGGCCGGCAGGAGTGGACTTTCCGCTGCGGGCATAGAACTCGATCTTGCCGTTCTGGATGGTGGAGGTGGCGCAGTCAAAGTTGAAGGGGAACTCTTCGTCGGTAGGCATGGTAAAGGTCAGGGGGTTGGTGCCCATCATAGGTTCCACGCCGAAGGTGGGAGCAACGGAGGGGCGGGCGTTGGTGCCGGAGATGCCGATCATGCCGGCCTTTTCCGCCATGGTGGTCCAGTAGCCCGCGATACCGTAGTGGGTGGAGTTCATGATGGCACCGCCGGCCATGCCGTAAACCTTAGCCTTCTCAATCAGCATTTCCATCATTTTGTAGGAAGCAACCATGCCCATGCCGTTGTTGGCATCCATGACCACGGTGGTGGGGGTTTCCCTCAGAATGTCAATCTTGGTAACAGGGAGCAGGGTGCCGTTCTTGATGCGGTCTAAGTAGATGGGCTTGAACCGGTTGCAGCCGTGGGACTCAATGCCGCGGCGGTCAGACTCCAGCAGCACATCGGCACAGATGGCTGCGTCCTCCTCGGGAACACCATACGCCTTGAACACGTCAATCATAAAGGAATTGATCAGTTCCCAGTCAACAAAGGGTCTTGTTTCTTTGACTTTCATTGCAGTAAACCTCCCCAAAAATAATATTTGTGCATATCGGCCTCGGTCAGCAAGCCGCCAAATTCCAGTTTATCAGGCAGCTGAGTAAAACTGATAAGCACATAATAGTCCTTACCTTAAGGCAACACCGCCCAATGGAAGCTGCGACTTTCGCCGGATCTTTTGCCCCAATCGTGCAGTGTGAAAAATGGGAAATACATCCAGTATTCCCGCATTTTCCACACTTTCGCTTGAAGCCAAATCTCTCGCCGAAAGCACTTGCTCCATTATGCGGTATTACCTTAACTGTTTATCTGCCCTGACACAGGCGATCCGGTTTTCTTCACTTCACCGTCAGGGCCCAAACGTAGCTGGTTCGGTGCTTTCCGTCTTCATAGCGGATGGCGCCGGATTCAAAGAGAACCAGCACCCGGCCGTCCGGGGCATTTGCCAGGCCCTCGGACATGGGGATGGCATTGATCTGATGGGTCTGCCGGTTTCCGTCCAGCAGGAAAGCGGGAATGTGCTGACCGTTGAGGGGCAGGGTCAGATCGGGTTCCTGCCTCAGTTCCAGGTCGTAAATCAGCAGGGAAGAGTCGTTGGCTCTGCCGTAGGACTGGCTCAGCACCAGGCGGTTGTCAGCGGTAAGCGTGATGCCCTGAATGCGGTCGGGGGCTGCCAAGATCACATCCGGCATCGGATATTCCCCGCCGCCAAGCAGCCGGGCATGGCCCCGGCTCATATTGAAGCCCAGAATGTAGCATCCGTACTCGCTGCCGCCCGCAGCCGGGGTGGTGAAGTTCATATTGGGTGACAGACCGTAGTCCTCCTTGGGGTAGTAGAAGTTGCCCACCCACAGATAGCCGCCGGAGTAGTTCATCATGGAGGGGGACATGGCCATGGGAATGGTTTCCTCCAGAGTGATGTTGTGAGCGCCCTCTGCCGGCAGATCAGCCAGGGCAATGGCCGCAATGCGGTAGGAACCGTCATTTTCCTGCTTCGCGGACAGGTACATATGGGTTTCGGTTACGGAGACACCGCCCACATGGCTGGTAAAGGGCGTCCCATCGGAATTGTACAGGTAGTACTCCGCCACAAGCTCGTTGGTCTGTGCTTCCATGACCATCACAGCGGAGGGGACTCCATCTACACTGTAGGCGGAAATATAGGTTCTTCCGGTAGTGGGGCATACGGCGATTCCCTGGGGAGTCAGTACCTGCTTCAGGCCGGGGATCAGAAACAGAGGCTCCGCCGCGGCCAGAAAATCGGAATAAACATCCTTTCCTTCATAGGTGGCCTTGCGGACATTGGATTCCTGGGTCAGCCGCAGGGCGGTGGTGTCACCGGTTTGAACCTGGGGCAGAATGGTTTCCGGCTGGGTTTCCATGACTTTCGGTTTGCTGCAGCCTGCAAGCAGCAGACAGATCAGCAGCGCAGATGCGATCCTTTTCAAGTTCCAGGCCTCCTTTTCTGGTTATTTGGAAAACGCTTCCCGGGGGAAGGCGTGGGTATGCGCCTTACGGCCCTGTCTGTCCTGGACAGTGAAGTACACATAGGGTGCATCCTCCGGGATCCGAAAGCTGGCCTCATGCAGGTCGCTTCCGTCGGGATGATAGGCGATTCGGGTATATTTGGGAGACATATGCATGGTGACACGCACGGCGCCGGAGCATTCTATGCTGGCTTCCTCTCCGCTAATTCTCAGGCTGTAGATCTCCGGGCCGGTGGTGGCGTAGAACCGGCCTTTTTCCAAAGATTCCACAACGGCGCGGTAGCTCAGCTCCGGCGCAATGACCATGGTCCAGGAGCCAAAGGAATCGCTGAGGAAGTCATCCAGAGGCGCTGCATTGTGGTTATCATCCGCGCCGTGCAGATACCAGAATTTCCCGCGCCGCAGCAGGGAATCATACAGGGCCATATTCTCCTCATAGCCGTTGATTTTCATGGAGCCGGTGTTAAATACCTCCAGGCTGAAGCAGCCGTTCAGATTCAGAATGTCCTCCGCGCGCTCCATGGACCAGCATGGATGGTTGTAGCTGACCAGATAGCCGTTTTCCGAAGCGGTATCGATGAACTTCTGGATATACGCCGGATCATACCTTCTGGGGCCCAAATCCCGGGATTTGGGCAGACTGTCCGCGTAAGCCTTTGGAAGGTATTTGCAGAAATTGGGATCGTAGCCGATGAAGGTAAGGTTTCCAGGGTCCCTGGCAAACAGGTTCAGGTGGATCTCCGAGCCGAAGTGATCCAGAATGCACTGGGCAGAGGGCCGGATATAGGCTTCGTAGCCGGTAAGCATCAGAAAGCTCTTTTCTGTAAATCGGCTGTGGTCGTAGGGAGCCTCGTGATCCGTGATGGCCAGAATATGGTATCCCCGCTCTTTGTACGCCTGCACAAGCGCTTCGGGGGACATACGCCCATCAGACAGGTTGGAGTGGCAGTGCAGATTGGCTTTCCACTGCCGGTCCTCTTTGGAGACAAAATCCATGGTGGCAGTTCCTTTCTACAGGACGCCTCCCAAAATCCCTTAAGCGCAAAAAGCAGCTTTTTTGGAGGCCGTCTGCAATCTGATAACAGCCTTGGTTGGGATCCATCCAAGGCTGTCGCGTTCTCCGGCTTACTTCATGGCAGCCTTAGAGTAACCGGTCATCATGTACTTCTGGAAGCACATAAACAGGATCACCAGAGGAAGCACGGCCAGAACAGCACCGGCCATGATCTCGTGCTGGTTGGCAACAGCCTGACCGGCGAAGGTGTTCTTCAGGAAAGCCAGACCGATGGTCAGCACACGGCGGGGCTCATCGCTGGCAATGATCTTGGGCCAGAAATAGGCATTCCAGCCGTTGGAGAAGGTGACCAGCAGAACCGTGAACAGCGTGGACTTGCACATGGGCAGCAGCACATTCCAGATGACGCCCAGGCGTCCCAGGCCGTCCATATAACCGGCGTCAATGTAGCTCTGATCTACGGACAGGAAGGAGTTGCGCATCATGAAAATGTAGTACGCTGAGATGGCATCCGGCAGAATCAAACCCAGGAAGGTGTTTACCAACCCCCAGCCGGCACACATGATATAAATGGGGATGAAGGTGACCTGAATGGGGATCATCATTGCGCCCAGAACGATGTAGAAGGTAATGTTCCGTCCGGGGTACTTGCCAAAGGCAAAACCGTAGGCGGCCAGGGTACCCAGGCCAATCTGAAGCAGCATAATACCGGCGGTCATGATGATCGTGTTCAGATAGTACTTGGAGAAGTTTGCCCGGGTCATCACGTTCACATAGTTCTCCGGATGGAACTCATGGGGATACATGGTGGGGATGATCAGCTGGGATTCCTCCGCAGATTTCAGAGAGGTTGCGATCATCCAGTACAGAGGGAAGAACATCACAATGGTGATGAGGACGACAACGATGGTCTGAACATGATAGCCTGCGGAGTGCTTTTCATGATGATCGATCAGTGTATTTTTCGGCATAGCGTTCACTCCTTTTTAAGAATCATAGTTCACATTGTTATCCGAAACCTTCATGGTAGCCACCGTGATGACCAGCAGGATCACGAAGAACATGACCGCGGAGGTTGCGGCACGGTCCATACGGAAGTCCACCATGGCGTAGCGGTAGATCAGATAGACGAACACTTCCGTGGAACGGGCGGGGCCGCCGCTGGTCAGAATGTCGACGGACTGGAAGACCTTCATGGAGGACAGGAACGTGGTGACCAGCAGGAAGACGGTGGTGGGAGCCAGCAGCGGCAGGGTGATGCCGAAGAACTGCTGGGTTTTGTTGGCGCCATCAATGGCGCTGGCTTCGTAATACTGGGACGAAATGCCCTTCATGGCAGCCAAATAGATCATCATGCCATAGCCTATGACACGCCAGCAGGTGGTAATCAAAACCGACAGCAGCGCGGTGCTTTCCTGGTTCAGCCAGTCAATGGGTTCAATGCCCATCAGTCCCAGCAGATAGTTGAGAACACCGTAGTCGGTATTCAGGATCCACAGGAACACCACGGCACAGGAGGACATGGCCACATATTTGGGAACGAACACCACGGCCCGCATCAGCGTGAAGCCCCTGGTAGCCCGGTTAAACAGCAGGGCAAAAATCATACCGCCAACGATGGTGACCAGGATTTCGCCCATGGAGTACAGGAAGGTGACCTTCAGGGAGTTCCACAGATACTTGGCGCCGGATCCCGCGAACAGCCATTTCCAGTTCTTTAGGCCCACATATTCCCATGTTGGCTTCAGAAGGTTCCAGTCGGTAAAGCTGATCTGCACCAGCTTCGCCACGGGGTAGTAGGTGAAAATGGCCAGGAACACCAGTGCGGGCAGTACGAACAGGAAGTCCACCAGTTTGGAGCCGTTTTTGCGGGTAAGGATGGTTTTCTTCGGCGGTTGAAGGTTTCTGGCCTGAGTTCTGGTTTTTGACATCGTATCAGATCCTTTCAGCAGCATTTGATATGGTGAGTATCTGCAGGGCACCCGGGGAATCTGCCTGCCAATTCTGGGCGAATCACCTGCCCTTACAAACCGTTTTCAAAATTCCGCAATATACCCTGTATTCCGGGACTTTGAAAATGGAATGTGGTGCTGATTCTCTTTTAAAATGTTTAATCCGGATTGATTAAACATTTTATTAGAGAATCATATGAGACGGGAATATGTGATTTTCTGTTCCGAAAATCACATATTCGGCAACGCCGTCAGGCGGTGCCTTCTCGATAAAAATGAACATTTTTATCGAGAATTAGTATGAGAAGAATCGTTGGGAGCGGATATGGCCGGCCGCAGAACGCGACCGGCCATAAAGAGAAGAATTAATCGGCCAGGATTTCGTCAATTTCAACGACCATGTCATCGGAATTGGAGGCAACATCACCGTTCTGGTTCATGATAATGTCCATGTAGGTCTTCCAGGTGGTAGCCAGCTCACTCCAGGAATCGTTCTGGATTCTGGGATTGATCAGATCCAGGTTGTCAAAGATGCACTGGAACGCGGGCTTGGCCTGCAGGAAAGCAACGCCTTCTTCGGTCTCGAGAACGGACTTACGGGTGGGCATATAGCCGGTGCCCTCAGCCCACTTCATGTTGACTTCCTTGCCAACCAGGTACTGCAGGAACACCCAAGCCGCGTTCTTGGTGGCCTGATCGTTGTTGGCGGGGATGCCCAGGACACAGCCGCCGACCTCGGAGTACTTGTTGCCGGTGGAAGCAGCGGGATACCAGGCCATACCGACCTCAAAGTCACACTTATTGACATAGGCGTTATACAGGGAGGAGGTGTGCATGACGGAGAAGGTCTGGCCGTCATAGAACTTCTGACGCATATTAGCGGAAGCATCGGTGCCGGTGGCGAGGTAAGCCAAACCGCTGTCGCACCAGCCCTTGATCATGGAGGTGACGCCCTGAGCGGTTTCACTGTTCAGGTCGCAGGTGTTGTCATCCGTGATGATCTCAACGCCCTCGTTCAGGTACAGGGTCTCGAAGTACCACTGATCCCAGCCGGGAACCACGGTGCCGTAGCCGCCGCATGCAGCAGCACCGGCCTTCAGGAAAGCCTCGAAGTCCTCGATTTTGGTGGGAGCGGTGATGCCGTTGGCATCGGCCAGGGTCTTGTTATAGTAGATGACCTGAGTGGAATGCAGGAAGGGCATAGCAACCTGCTTGCCGTCATACTGAGAGGAAAGCAGCAGACCGGAGGAGAAGTCATCCACATCGTAGCCGGTGGCGGCAATGTAGCCGTCCAGGTTTTCGAACACGCCGTTGGCGCCGTACTGAGCAACGTAGTCCGTGTTGGCAACGCAGATGGCGGGCAGGCCGGTGCCGGCAGCATTGGCGGCAATCAACTTCTCGTTGGCATCCTTGTATGCGCCGATGTACTCGGCCTTCACAGTGATCAGATCCTGGGAGTTGTTGAACTCGTCGACAACCTCAGCAACCAGATCGGCGTACTGATCCTCCAGAGCGTGCCACCATACGATCTCGATGGGCTCGGTGACAGCGTACATATCGGCAGAGGCGGCAGGCTCTGCGGTGGCGGAATCACCCTTGGGAGCGGTGGCGGCGGTGGCAGCCACAGCGCTGTTGGTAGAGCCGCCGGAGCAGGCAGCCAGGGACAGAACCATGACCAGTGCCAGCAACATTGCTAAAAGCTTCTTCATTTTTTGTTATTCCTTTCTGTATAAATAATCAATACCATGCCAGTCCAAACGGACCGTTTACCCTGTGAGTTTATCACTTCTTTTGACATATTACAAGTAAAATTCCTGTAAAGTCCTGTAAAATTCTTTCAAAAAACTTGTTATTTGGATGTTTTTGTGATATATCCAATTATACGGAAATCTCATAGGGCTTATGTCATGCCCCTGCCCTGGGCAGCTGCTTAATGAAAGTACAAGAATGCTGAGCAAAGCCGATATGCAGAAAGCTTTTTATGAACAATGAACAAAAAATTTGCCGACTATGAATTTGTCTTCGCGTTCCTTGAAAAGTCCCGGTTTCCGTGATATACTCGCGATGAAGCATGATTTGTGCTGAAAATAAAAGAAAAAGAGTTGGTTATTTCCCTATGAATACAATCAAACTGGACACCACCGGTACCAATGTAAAGATGATCGCCCACCGGGGCCTCAGCGGCCTGGAGCGTGAGAATACCTGCGCTGCTTTTGTGGCTGCGGGCAATCGTGAGAAGTATTTCGGCATCGAAACCGACATTCACCGCACCCTGGACGGCAAGTTCGTGATTTTCCACGATGATAACACCAAGCGGGTGGCCGTGGATTCTATGGTGATCGAGGAAACCACGTTTGATACCCTCAGGTCTGTGCGTCTGGCGGAGCGGGACGGCGTCAAGAGCCGGGGCGATCTGATCATGCCCACACTGGAGGAGTATATTTCCATCTGCGCCCGGTATGAGAAGGCTGCCGTCCTGGAGCTGAAAAACGAATTCACCGCCAGCGATGTTTACAAGATCATGGGCACCATTGACAAGATGGGCTATCTGGATCATACCGTGATTATTTCCTTCTGCCTGAAGAACCTGATCCGGCTGCGCAAGCGTTATCCCAATGTGAACGCCCAGTTCCTTCTGAGCGCCTGGGACGACAAGCATCTGCAGAGCCTTGTAAAATATGACCTGGGTCTGGACATTAAGCACACGGCTGTCACCGAGGAACTTTGCCGGAAGGTGCATGAAGCCGGCAAGAAGGTCAACTGCTGGACCGTGGACACCGTGGAAGACGGCCGCCGTGTGATCGGATGCGGCGTGGACTTTATTACCTCGAACATCCTGGAGTGAGCGAAGCTGTATGCATATCTTGTTTAACCCCGAGAACAAATTCTGGAACTTCATGGGCAAGATTACGGACGTGTTCTGCATGAGTTTTCTGTGGCTGCTGACCAGTCTGCCTGTTTTCACCATCGGCGCCTCCACCGCCGCCTTCTACAGCTTCACCCTGGATGCAGTCGGCGACAATGAGGGCAGGGTGATCGGCTCGTATTTTACTGCCTTTCGGGCAAATTTCAAAAAAGCCACACTGCTGTGGCTACTGCAGCTGACGCTGGGAGTGCTGCTGGCGGTCAATCTGTATGCCGCCTGGATTTTCTACCTGGCAAAGGGCGTCATTGCCCTGGGCTTTCTCAGCCTGTCCGTCTGCGCTGCCCTGGTGGCAGTCTGCTGCAGCGTCTACATCTACCCCATTCTCGCCGCTTACGATTTCCCTGTGAAAAAGATTCTGACGGACAGCTTTATTATGGCAACCGGAAATCTCCATGTTACGATTTCTGTGCTGGTTCTGTTCTTTCTGGCAGCTGTGGGCATTTACTATCTTGGCGGTCTGTTCTTCCTCTGGATCGGTCTGGCAATTTTCTTCTCCTCTTATTTTATTTGGGGACTGTTCCTGAAATACGCAGGGGTGAAAATTGAGGAAAAGGGAAAAAAGAAGAATCCCCCCAAGGATCTCTATCTGTGAAAGGAACTGCCATGAATATTGTTTCCCGCATCCGCAGCTGGTTCGCCGCAGAGTGTGACAAGCTGCGGCCCATGACCCTGAAGCAACGCTTCAGCTACCTGACTACCTACTATACCAAATGGCTGGTGGGGCTGCTCATCGTGTGCCTGTTCGTCGGTTATGTTGGAGATGCCCTGGTACAGAGCAGAAAGCAGATTGTGCTGCAGGGATTCATCACCAACGATGACTACAATTATTTCCCTGCCGCAAAAATGGAGAAGGAGTATGCGTCCACCCTGAATCTATCCTCCCGGGAGCGGATCGTATTTGATGACACGCTGTACATCGACCTGGATGGCTCTGCGAATGAATACACCGCAGCCAGCAACGGCAAGGTGATCGCCGTTATGGCCGTCAATCAGCTGGATTTTATGATTACCACAATGCCCGTTCTGGAGCATTTCCGCGGAGAACTGCCCATGAAAAATCTGGAGAAATTCCTTCCGGAGGATATTCTGGCCGCTGTGGAGGATTCGCTGGTTCCGGGGTTGGACGAGAATGGGGAAGAGGCTTACATTGCCATCAACATGGCCTCAAGCCGTTACCTGAAGGGGCTGGAGCTTCAGCAGGATTTCTATCTGTTCATTCCTCACAACATTCCCAATGAGGAATCGCTGCTGCATTACCTGCGGTTTTGCTTTGAACTTCCCCAGCCCGGATAAAGGATAACCAGGCGGTGGATTCTGAGGCTTTGGGCAAAGGATTTCATCAGAGCTTCCCTAATCAACAATGGAGGACGACACGATGACGGATTTGAAGCAAAAGCGGTTGTTTTTGCTGGATATGGACGGAACCATCTACCTGGATGAGGATCTGTTCGACGGAACATTGGACTTCCTCAACTATGTCCGCAGCATCGGTGGCCGGTATATGTTCCTGACCAACAACTCTTCTCAAAGCGTGGATAAGTACATAGAGAAGCTCGCGCGGATGGGAATTGCTGCAGTCAGGGAGGATTTCCTCACTTCCACCAATGCCACTATTGTTCACCTGAAAAAGAAGGACTACCATAAGATCTACGCGTTCGGCACGGCCGCCTTCCGCCAGCAGCTGGCCAAAGCGAGGTTGCCCATTACCAACCGCCTTGAGGATGGGATTGACTGCCTGTGTATGGGCTTTGACACAGAGTTGAGCTTTCAAAAGCTGGAGGATGCCTGCATCCTGCTGGGCAGAGGAGTGGATTACATTGCTACCAACCCGGACTGGGTGTGCCCCACCCGGTACGGCTTTGTCCCCGACTGCGGCTCTGTCAGCCAGATGCTGTTCAACGCCACCAAGCGGATGCCCACCTTTATCGGAAAGCCCCAGAGAGCCATGGTGGAGCTGGCCCTGGCGGAAACCGGCTATACCCGGGAGCAGACGGCGATCATGGGTGACCGTCTGTATACGGACATTGCCTGCGGCATTAACGCCGGCATCAGCGCTATTTTCGTTCTCAGCGGTGAGGGCACGATGGAGGATCTGAAAACCAGTGAGGTGCAGCCCACCCATATCTATGAGAATATCCGCGCGCTTTATGAGGATCTGATCAAAGAATGAATAGGAAAGCGGCATCATCCACGAGCTGTTCAAAGGCTGCCTGGTAGGCTTTCACAGTATGAGGCCGTCCAGCAGAATCCGCCTGTCCATTACTTTCACATCCTTGTCATTAGTTTGATGGTATCATATACAGGTATACACATATACACAGCCCACCGGTCGAATGATCGGTGGGCTGTGCTGTGTTTATTCGGTTAATCCATCAGTCAGTGTTCCAGCGTATTGGTAGTGTCAAGAGTTATGCGCAAAATTGATTTTGGAATCTGACAGGATCTATTACAGGGGGCGGCTTTCATTATCGGAGATCCCCACTTTTTAGGGTTCACGCCAGGTTGAAAAATGCGGATTTTCAAAATATACGGAAAACGCCATATCCGATTATCTATCTTTCCACCATCACCTCCAGAATCATCCTGGCCCCCAACCGAAAGCTGTTCTGATACTAATTCTTGATTAAAATCTTTAATATCAGCGTGGCCTATTGGTGCAATACTGCGTTATCGTCACTTGCCATACATACAGTATGGCTGCGTTCCTCTGCCTTGTCTTGCATCAATATCCCTGCGCTGCTGATTAAATCTTTTTATCAAGAATTGGTATGAAACAGCAGGCACTCTGCCATATCCTGAAATTCCCGCACACTGTCAGCATATCGGGAGAACAGTTCTTTCTGTGCATCCGTCATGGTGGCCTGGAGCTTTTCTTCGTTCCGGCTGATTCGTTGAAGGGCTTCCTTGTATTCTGCACAGGGTAATGTGTCATATTCCGTTGGTTCGATATTGCCGTACCAAAATTCTTCCAGAATGTTCATGCCCTATCCTCCCCGTAGATCAGCTCCTGGAGTATGATTTCTTCGGCTCTGGCGCGGATATTGTTCATGGCACTCACCCAAGCCATTGGGTCGCCGGCTTTCAGGGCTTCCGTGATTCCCTCAGAAGATTTTATCTGCTCAATGATCCGCTCCAACCTGTCCTGTGCTTGCTCATTCAGATCAGCGAGGTATGTCCACAGCTTGCCAGACAGGAGCAGGCAGTTGTATTGAATCGGTTTGTGCTCTCTCAGGTAGTCCCGGTGCATCCGCCCCCACTTGCCGATGGGGCGGGGTTCTTCTGGCAGCGTCAGGTCCGGGATGTAGTAGTCTCCAACGCGAACGTGCTCAATTTCCATGTGCTCACCTCCGATCTCATAAAAAAGACCTCCTTTGATAGATTCATTGCCGGAGTTTCCCCCTGCCCCTAAATCTTATCAAAAAGAGGTGGTTTTGACATTGAACGCCAATTGAGCGCAAATTGACAAAAAGAATGAGCGAGATTCCTTTTTGCGGAACCTCGCTCTCATTCGTTATACAAGTAGTTTTTGATTTTTCTGTCTGCTGACAAGTGCTGCCTGCCCGATTTCCTGCCGCTTCTGCTCCAGGAGTGCCGGTTCATCCTCAAAGACCATTTCAAAAATTGCCATGGCTCGCCGATGGTGGAGCTGCGCCTGGGCCGTATCACCCTTTACCACGCAAATGCTTCCCATAACTTGCTGGATCAAGCCATAATCCAGGCACTGATCGGAATTGAGTTCCTGCACCTTCCGTGCCAGCTTCAAGAGTGCAGAATAGGCTCGCTGGGGTTCGCCCATGTCGGTCAGAAGCGCTGCGTAATTGCAGATCTGCGTCACGCTATCATGGTAGCCAGTCAAGTTGTATTCTTCCAGCAGGCGTACCCCCTGCTCTATGTAGGGCTTTGCAAGATCTATGAGTCCAGCTTTGTGATACAATGCACCCAAATTTGCGTGTAGATTTGCCGCAAGATGAGCATTGCCGGGATAGACTTCACCCAATACCCGGATTGCCTCCTGTGCCAATTCGATTTGCTTTTTGGGGTTCTTTTCCAACACCGCACGAGCATCCAGCAGGCAGGCCCGGTCAGCGGATGTGCCAACAGAACTATCTGCCAGTATTGCCGTCATTTCGTCGATGATCGCCTGCATCCCGGATTCATAACGGTACTTGTCCATATACTGGAATACATTTTCCAGGAACAGCAAATACCGGGCAGTATCGTCCTTTTTGACCGTTGTGATGATACTTTCAACGGTATGGAATACCTGCTTGTTATTCATAAATTCCAGACCGTGCATCAGACTGATCTCCTGCAAGCTGTCAAGCAGCACAGAGCAGCTGCGAACAGAGGGTTTCAGTTCCTCCACCGCAATCTCACGGATCATGGGGTGCAGCAGAATCTCCCGATTGTTCTTCGGGTGAATAAATCCCATCTCCATCAGATCATTGATGGTATTCATGTTCTGCTGATCCATCCATACCGCAAACCGTCTGGAGGAAATGCCATTGGCAGGAATGAGAGTCATGCAGCGCATAATCTCCTGTTCACTGCCTGCGAGCTTATAGAAACAAAACAGACTATGAATATGGTCATAGTAGGTAGCTTTCCTGTTTCTGCCGTCTTTGGTGGTACCGATCTTATCTTCTGCATCCAGAGCGGCTGTTTCCCTTTCCAGTTTATCCAGCAGCGCCTTGGGTTTCAGCAAACCGTTTGCCAGTAGCCTTGCCGCCAGTTCTACGGCGAAGGTATGTCCGTGGAGCAAATCAATAATCTGGATGATTTCATCCTGCTTTTTCTCCGTTTCCGGGAAGAACTTGCCCATCAGTTCCACCAAGGTGTCCGGGTTCAATTCACCCACCTCAAGCGAGATATGATTCTCATATCGGCTGCGGGTGGTGAATAGAATTCTGCAACGGTACTTCAGCATCACATCCAGGAACTGATCCTGGGATACGGTGACATTGAAATTATCCACGATCAGCAGCGTATCTTCCCGCAGACTGCGCAGAAAGCGGTTATGCCGCTTGAACCTGGTATCGTCACTTTCGTCCGGCAGATCGTCCGCAAAGTCAAGATCAATCACCGCCTGCTTCAGATCTCCGAGGTAGTTGACATAGATGACATTGGTGTACTCTTTGCCGTACTGTTTTGCATACGCCTTTGCAAGCTCACTCTTACCAATACCGGGAATGCCATGCAGAAAAACCTTGCTGTGATCTACCATCAGCGCATGGAGCTGTTCCACCTCCTGTTCCCGCCCAAGGAACCACCGGCAAGGCCGGGGAATGTCGGTATCGAAAATATAGTCCACCACTGCTGGGGACAGATTGCCCGGTGTCAGAAGCTGCTTCTTCCGTACATCACGCTTCTCGAAACGAAGCTGCATAGCAAGGCATAGGATTTCCATGATGAAGATTGCTTCATCGTTATCGTCCTCGAATGTATAGCCGTCCGTCAGTTCCATTTTCTTTTGCGGGGACACATTGGGAGCCTGTAGCACAAGGTCATACAGTTCCTGAGCTGCCATGGCGCTGTCCGGCATGATAGGCAGTAACCGCTCTTTAATTCTCCGAACCAGCTTCCATTGATTATCTTTCTCCTGGTAGAAGCTTATAATCGTGGGACTCAACCGTGCCAAGCCATTGATCCACCGGCAGACCTGTCCCTGGTCAAATTCCATTGCCGTCTGGGGACTGAATCCCAGATCCATAAACAGTGAATCCAAAAAATCAGCCTGATTGCCAAAGTTTTCATCGGGGATATTGCGCCGTAGCACCGTCATCACCGATGCAAAATCCAATCGTTCCATTTCTTCACTCCCTTTTGCTCAATTTCCGCTCAATTGGCGTTCAATGCAAACCTCCTGCGTTTCCCTTATAATAAGGGTACAAAAACACCTTAGATGACTCCATTATACATTCTTCTCCAGAAAATGTGTAAACAAATTTCAAACATATTTTCGATAAGAAGCGACAGCAATCGACATCTTAGGTTTTCCAGTATTCCGGGCAAATGCCCAAGGAGGTGACCGTTATCCGAAGCATGGCGCCGATCAACTTGATCGTGTATTACCCCAAAACCGAAGAAGGCCAGTTAGAGCTGGCGAAACGGGTGTCCGATGTCCACGCCACAGCAGTAACCCAGCGAATCAAATCGCTGAACTGCCCCACAAGCCAGAAACTGGAGCTTTTGGATGCGGTTATCGAAACCGTTAAAGAAAGAAGCAGGGAACAGACTTGATAGAAAGTCTATTCCCTGCTATTTCTATGCCCTACCCTTAAAATGCCGCTCCCAGCATTTTATGCTGATAACCTTTCTGCCACTCTCCCATTCCTGCAAACAGCGGACAGGTATGCCCATTTTCCTTGCAAATGGTTTCTTGCCCAGGCCAAAAGATTCCCGGTATGCCCGGATGCGGTTGGCTTGTCCATCGTAAAGGAAGTGGTTGAATTCATCCAAGAAATCTGTTACCGGAACGTCATAGAACTGCGCCAGTCGCTCTACCTTCTCCGGATCAATATGTTGTGTGAAGCCTTCCTCAATGGCCTTGTAAACACTGTGGGTCATTCCCACCTTGTCCGCAACCTCCACCTGCATCAAGCCCTTACTGTGTCTGCACCAGCGGAGCCTGTCCGGGACACTTTCAATTTCTTCGTATCTGCGATACCGCTGATTGAACTGGGTAGCCTCCAAAATCTTCCGTGGGGCGCACAGTACGAAACTATGTATGTATAGAGGTGCATACCTTACAATAGAATTCTGTGTCTGGGAAAGGACATACAAATCAACCGACAACCGGTCCAAAATGCGCCAAACGGGCCGTTTTAAGCCTTGGGGTGCAAGCTGCCAACTCTTAAAGTCGCTGGTGTGAGGGTAGCATTTTCTACACACCGGGCAGCATAGGTTGCCAGACGTGCCCCTTTGGAAGCGTCAAAGGTTGTAATTCCTTTGATGAGCCCAATGGTGCCGATGGAAATCAAGTCCTCCTGGTCGGTGGTTTGGGCGTAATATTTCTTAAACAGGTAATGCGCAGGGAGGTTTTTTCCGGGATGTACACCGCCTCGTATTGCTGCCCCAGCTTCAGGAAAAGACCTAAATGGATTTTCCGGCGGGTACTGTCCGCTTTCACCACCGCTTTTTCCAGAATACTGGCAGCCAGGTTGGAATTGATTTTTTCGCAGAAGGACAGCTCCCCCTCCAGAAAGCGGCGAATTTGTTCCATGTCCAGCGTATTGTTCCGGGCAGCATCTTCTTCCGCCTTTTGGGCTTCCATCTGCCGCTGCAAAATTTCAAGCTGGGCATTGCAGCTGTCGTTGCGGGTTTTGAACTCTCCCACCGGCAGAACGCCTGCAATGCTCAGCTCCAGAAGTTTGTCTTTTTTGGCATGAATGGCGGCCATTTCCCCTTCTAACCATTTCCGAGTCTGACCATCGTCGGCCTTCTGTGGGACCGATTGCAGCACGCCAATCACAGTATCCACGATTCTTTCTTTATCCTGTATCAGCCGGGGGAAAATCCGAGCCAGAATGGCATCCAGTTCTGCACTTGCCACTTGCGCAGACGCACAGGCAGCCCGTCCTCCGCTGCGATAGACCTTGCATTGCCACACTTCCTTACTTCCCTTGCTGCTTCTCAGGCTCTGGCGATGGTAGACCACATTGTGCCGTTCACAGAAGATTTTTCCGCTGTAGCTGTAACGGTTGTGAAATGTGGCGCCGCTGGTGTGCTGCATCATTTGCCCGCTTCGGCGTTTGTATAGGGCATTGGCCCGGTTCCACAGTTCCTCCGGTACAATGGCCGGAATCCGGGGGTCCGGATACATCACCCATTCCCGTTCCTCCAGAAGGGCCTTTTTCTTGGTCCGGTAATCCAGGCTGGTGGATTTGTTGCCGCAGTACCAGCCCTTGTACTTGGGATTGGTCAGGATGTGCCGGATGGTCAGGGTGTTGAAGGCGTTCCCCTCCCGGCTGGTGTAGCCCAGTTCCAGAAGCCGCTGGGAGATGCGGCGGGTTCCCAGCCCTTCGTCGGCGTAGAGGTGAAAAATCAGCCGCACCAGCCGGGCTTCCTCCTCCTTCACCGTAAGGACGCAGTCTTTTTTGTCATAGCCGTAGAGTTTGTCGTTTCCCAGGACATGGCCGTTTTTGATGGCCTGACGGAACCCGAATTTCAGCCGCTGGGACAGCTTGCGAATTTCATCCTGGGCAACCCCCGCCATGACCACCAGGCGAAATTCGCTGTCGGAATCGAAGGTGTTGATGTTGTCGTTCTGAAACAACACCCCCACATTGTGCTCCAGCAGCTGCTGGGTGTAGAGGATGCTGTCCAACGTGGAACGGGAAAACCGAGAAATCTCCTTGGTGATGATAAAGTCAAACAGCCCCGCCTGGGCATCGAGAATCATCCGGTTGAAAGCCTCCCGTTTTCTGGTGGTCCCACCGGAGATGCCCTCATCAATGTATCCCGGCACGAAGGTCCAGTTGGGCCTGCTCTGAATCCATTCGGTGTAGTACTGCACCTGATTTTCCAGGGAATTCAGCTGGGCATCCAGATCTGTAGACACCCGGGCATAGAAGGTCACCCGCAGGGGCAGGTTGTAGATGGACCTGCCCATCCGCAGCTGCTCCCGGATTTTACGCACCTCCATGGTCCTTTCCCTCCTTCCGGCATTCCTGGAAAAAGGGTGGAAACTGTTTCCCGGAATTGACCAATTCCACTGCCTGCTGATGCAGGGCTTTGTCAATCAGATTCTGCTCCAGCAATCCGTCCAGCAAGATCTTCAGTACCATCTGCTCCATATCTGCCAATGGCCTCACCTCGGTTTATGCTATGTGCGCCTACCTGCCTTCCATGCCCCGGGAATAAAAACACCATGGCCGCTATACAAAAAGCGAGCAACGGAATCGCTTCCATCGCTCGCTTTTTCCTACAATTCAATTATGGTTTACAAAAATCCAGTCGGAAGATCACATTTTTGCGCAGGCAATGTACCCCTTTAGTAAATGGTCTTTTCATTCCATTTCTGACCGGCAGCCACACTGAATTCATCCCGGACGGTAATGGAACCATCATCGTTCAATACAAACCACAGCATGTCCGAATCCAGCGGCCGCAGACCACCCTGGGCTTTGGTTTCCAGCACTTGCTCCGCCAGTTTGTAAGTATTGTCTGAATAGCCCATATTTTCGTTGTATCCCTGCCACTGGTTGGGCCTGTCAATTTCTTCCAGCAAGCTCTTTCCGTATCCATTGGCCTGGTCTTCCGAACGATTGATGGCGACCCACATAATGATAATCTTCACATTGTCAGACCTGCCATTTCCCACCGTGTCTGCCAATCTTGCCAGGGCTTCCGCCTCCTGGTTTACCGGCGCCACCGTGGCAACGGTAGGCTCCGTCTGGGCAACCACATCATCTGCCGGTACGGTTGCAGCTGCCGTTTCCTCCACTGCCAGCAGCTGCTCCTTCAGTGCCTTATTCTGCTGCCCGCTCACCACCAGCACCAGAATCAGCAGCAGCAAAATCACCGGCGACCACAGCCGCACATCGTAATACCACCGTACATCTGCTCCGAAATTCTTGACATAGTTGGTAAGATAATCATTGATGCCTTGTTTTCTGACTCTTCGTCTGGGATTCACGCCATTGCCCACAATGGGCTGCTCCTGTTCCGGCTGTTCCTTTTCCAGCTGTTCCTGTTCCATGATTCAATCTCCTTACTTTTCTACATTTTTGCATCGCTTTCGCACAATCCCGTATGGGCTTTCTTATGACTTGTCCGCAGCTGACGCACTTTGCAATGAGGCAGCGGTTTTCCGCATCTCAAAACAGTTAACATAATTTACGTTATTTGCAACCTTTTTTTGCAAAAAACCGTAACTTTTCAAACATTATACACCAATTTACAGAATGTGTCAATGTTGAGGGTTGTCGCATTATGTCTACTTACGTCTTGTTTTGACATAAGGCCCAAAAATAGAAATATGTAAACCACCACTCTCCAGATTTGCTCCGGGAGGCAACTCGCCCTATCGGCACTCTGCCGCAAACCTATCCGCACGCATTATCCCTTCTTCATAATGTGCGCCACCAGACGCAGATTCCGTTCGATCAGAACATTCCGTGCTTCCAGATCTCCCTGCTGCGCCAGTGCCAGATAATGCCTTTCCTCTTCTTCGCTCAATGGCTTTGGAAAAGAACCGGTATTCAGCTGCAGCGAATACAGCAATGTGCTCAACATCAGCCAGGCCGCTGTTAGCATCCGCCATCACCTCCAAGGCTACTGTATTCGCCATTGCCCGTCCTTTTTCCAAAAGTTGGGAAATTATCAGGCAATCATCAAGAAATTATTTCGATTTCTCCATTTTTCTCTTGCTTTTTCTCTCATAATCCAGTATAATACTTGGCGCTGATTCCCCATTGGATAAGTAGTTTTACAACTCTGCGTTTTTCTGTGCCCGTAGAACAGAACGCAGGGTTTTTTCTGTTTAGGAGGCAATATGAAACAAACGCAAACCAATATGGCGTCGGGGCATCCCCTGGCGCTGCTGCTGAAAATGTCCGTACCCATCATGATTTCCATGACGGTACAGTCCCTGTACAACATCGTCGACGGTATTTTCGTCGCCCGTTTGGGAAACGAAGCCCTATCCGCCGTTTCTCTGGTGTACCCGCTGCAAAACATCATTCTGGCCATCGGCGTAGGCTTTGGTGTGGGCGTGTGCTCCATCGTATCCATGGACTTAGGCTCCCAGAATACGCAAAATGCCAACCGGGCCGCATCCACCGGTATGTTTTTATCCTTTGTCCACACCCTGATTTACACCCTGGTGGGACTGCTCATCGCCGGTCCCTTCCTGAGAATGTTCACCAATAACCCCAACACCTATGCCATGGGCCTGAGCTATGCCAACATCGTCATTGCCTGCTCCTTTGCCCAAATTCTGCAAATCACGTTTGAAAAGATCTTCCAGGCCTTGGGACGGATGGTGGAAGTGATGCTGCTTCTGGGTGTTGGTGCCGTCATCAACATCATTCTCGACCCCATCTTTATTTTTGGTCTGCTGGGCTTCCCCGCCATGGGCGTAGCAGGTGCCGCTCTGGCTACGGTAATCGGCCAGATCGTGGCGCTGGGATTCTATGTGGTGGTATATCTGAAGCGGAAAGGCGGCATTGAACTTTCCCTGAAGAACATCCATTTTGACAAAACCATGCTCAAGCGGATGTACAGCATCGGCATCCCTTCCGCCATTATGATTGCCCTGCCGTCTTTGATTGTGGGTGCACTGAACGCCATTTTGCTGGTGTTCTCTGAGCTGTATGTGGCGGTTTTGGGATTGTACTTCAAATTGCAGACCTTCATCTATTTCCCCGCCGGCGGCATTATCCAGGGTGTCCGGCCCTTAATCAGCTATAACTACGGTGCCAAGGAGCACAAGCGGGTCTACCGGTTCATCCATCTTTCCCTGGCCATTATCACCGGCATTATGGCAGTGGGCACCCTGGGGTGCGAGCTGTTCCCTAAGCAGCTTCTGCGGCTGTTCAATGACGACCCCGCTCTGCTGGAAGGTGGTGTCAGTGCCCTGCGGATCATCGCTGTGGGCTTTCTGTTTTCCGGTGTTTCCGTGGTGTACGCCGGTGTGTTTGAAGCCCTCGGTAGAGGCAGAGAGTCTTTGCTAATCTCCCTGATCCGCCAGGTGATTGTGCTGATTCCCCTGAGCTATCTGTTGTCTTTGGTATGGGGTTCCACCGGTGTGTGGCTGGCCTTCCCCATTGCGGAGCTCTGCGGCTGCCTGATGTCCTGGTATTTAAACAGAACCGCAGTCAAAACTGCGCTGCAGGCATAAAAATTTGCCGGCTGGAGCAATTCCAGCCGGCGATTATTTTTGTTATGCGTTTTTCCACTTGTCGATGAGGCTTCGAATCTGGGCAGTAAGCTTGGCGTTTTCCTTGTTGGTTCTGCCCCGGCGGGTACGCACCAGCGCCAGCAGCTCCTCTGCCGCCGCCACCAGTTCCCCGTAGACCTGCTTGGCCCGCTGGCTGCCTTTGAAGGCCGCCTCCCGGTCAATCTTCACACCCTCGGTGTAGGTGGTCAGCTTTCCGGTGAGCAGGTCGTATTCCGTACCGCTGTAAGGTGCCTCCGCCTGATAGCCCATGGCAAGCAGGGTGGTGCGGAAGGCTTCGCAGCTGCTGTCGTCACCGTGATTGACAAACACCATGCCGGGCTTTTCCCGGAATCCTGCCAGCCAGTTGAGCAGTCCGTCCTTATCCGCATGACCGGAGGTGCCGTGGAGCATGGCAATTTCCGCATGCACCGCAATATCCTCGCCGAAGAGCTTCACGTTTTTCGCTCCGGACTGCAGCTTCTGTCCCAAAGACCCTTCCGCCTGGTAGCCTACAAAAAGGATGATGCTTTCCTTACGCCACAGGTTATGCTTCAGATGGTGCCGGATTCGTCCGGCTTCACACATGCCGCTGGCGGAAAGAATGACCTTGGGTTCCGGATTTGTGTTAATGAGGATGGATTCTTCCGAGGTGACCGACAACGTCAGTCCCTGGAACCACAATGGGTTGATACCCTGGTTCAGCACCGCCCGGGTTTCCTCGTCAAAGTTGCTGCTGTCGCATTGCAGGAAAATCCCGGTAGCCTCCACCGCCAGGGGAGAGTCCACATACACCGGGAAGTTGGGGTGTCCCGTCACCAGTCCCCGCTGCTTGATTTCCCGGATGGCGTAGAGCATTTCCTGGGTTCTGCCCACGGCGAAAGAGGGAATCACCAGATTGCCGCCCCGGTCCAAGGCCCGCTGGATACACTCGGCCAGCTCCAGCACCACGTCGCCCCGCTGCTTTTCGTGGTAGCGGTCACCGTAGGTGGATTCAATCACCAGATACTGGGTCGAATCAATGGGCTTGGGGTCATTGAGCAGGGGCTGATTTGTGTTGCCCACGTCGCCGCTAAATACGATTTTCCGGGTCTCGGTCCCCTCTGTCAGCCACAATTCGATTGCCGCCGATCCCAGCAGATGACCGATGTCGGTCATGCGGATATCAATTCCCTCCGCCACCCGGAGCACCTGCCCATACTGGCAGGGCCGCAGCAGTTTGATAGCCGCCATGGCATCGACCATGGTGTAAGTAGGTTCCACCAGCGGCTCACCGGCCCGTTCCGCTTTCCGTCTGCGCCACTGAGCTTCCGACTCCTGGATGTGGGCAGAGTCCCGCAGCATAATGTTGCACAGATTGCATGTCGCTTCCGTAGCGTAAATCGGGCCGGAAAAACCGTCCTTGCACAGCTTGGGCAGCATACCGGAGTGGTCAATGTGGGCGTGGGTCAGAAACACCGCTTCGATGGTGTTCGCCGCCACCGGCAAGGGCATGTTCTGGAACACATCCACCCCCTGCTCCATACCGCAGTCCACCAGGTAGTACCGCCCACCCACTTCCAGCAAGGTACAGCTGCCTGTTACTTCGTGGTTCGCACCGATGAATTGGATCTTCATACATGACACCTCCAGCAGTAGAATTCTATAAATATAGTATAGCACGCTTTCCCCAGGCGAACAAGAGAGCATCCATGAAGGAATCGTAAAATATCCCGGCAATTTTTGCCCCTTTCTCCCAAAAACAGGAATTGTCCCGAAAGTTTGAAAAACGCTCTAGGAATTTTGAAACAAATGTGCTATGATATCCGGTAGAGGTGAAATTTCATGGAAACAACCCCCGAAAAGGATACGCCCCAGGAGCCCCAGCCCTACGTTCCCCGTCCTGCCTGGCAGGTATGGGCCGCCAGAGCAGGGCTGGTTCTGGTTCTGATACTTGTGGCCATTCAGATTCTGTCCATTGCCAGAGGTGGCCTGTAATGCGGATCTTAGGCATTGACCCGGGCTACGGCATCACCGGCTTCGGCCTGATTGAAGCCCAGCGCAGCCAGTACCAGCTGATTCACTGCGGCGCCATTACCACACCCCCCAATACGGAATTTTCCTGGCGGCTGGAAGTAATTTACCACGACATGTGCCAGCTGCTCCAGACCGCCCAGCCGGAAGCCGTTGCCATTGAAGAGCTGTTCTTCGGTCACAACGTCACCACCGGCATCAACGTTGCCCAGAGCCGGGGAGTCATCCTGCTGGCCATTCGCCAGGCGGGGCTTCCTTTATTTGAATACAAACCCATGCAGGTCAAGCAGGCTGTGGTAGGTTACGGCGGCGCCACCAAGCATCAGGTTCAGGACATGACCCGCAGACTTCTGCATCTGCAGGCCCTTCCCAAACCTGACGACGCTGCCGACGCCATCGCCATCGCCCTGTGCCACGCCCGTTCCAGCACCTCCCTGCTGGCCCGGGCCATGGGCAAACCCATTCTTTGAATTGTCCGGAGGTTTCTATGCTCTATTATGTATCCGGCACAGTCACCCTGTTGGAACCGGGGCTGGCTGTGATTGACTGCGGCGGCGTGGGCTACGGCTGCCGCATTACCGCCTACACCGCCGGTCAGCTGAAGCTGAACCAGCAGGCGAAACTCTTTATCACCGAATCCATCCGGGAGGATGCCTTTGACCTGTACGGCTTTTCCAGCCGGGAGGAACAGCGCTGCTATGAGCTGCTGACCTCCGTCAACGGTGTCGGCCCCAAGGCCGCCATGGCCATCTTGTCCGCAGGCAGCCCTCAGAATTTTACCCTGGCGGTCATGACCGGAGACGAAAAGCTCCTCACCGCCGCCCAGGGCGTGGGCAAGAAAATCGCCCAGCGGATTATCCTGGAGTTGAAGGACAAGCTGGGCGGGGGAAGTCTGGACTTTTCTTCCGGCGCAGCCCCCACGCTGCCGGTTCAGACCGGCAATGGGGCAGCCCTGGCCCATGCCGCCTTGCAGGAACTGGGCTACTCCCCTGCCGAAATCAGCCTGGCCCTGAAAGGTGCCGATCCCAACGCCAGCACGGAAGAGCTGGTACGCTATGCCCTGCGGGCCATGGTGATGAAGGGCTGATACGCCTGCTTGAATCATTCCCCACAGTGGAGGTTTTCACATGAGTCTTGAATTTTCCCAGCAGATGGAGCCAGCCCCCATTATTTCCCCCACCTTCGCCCCCCAGGATGCGGCGGAGATCGGGCTGCGCCCCAAGCTGCTCAGCGACTATACCGGTCAGGAGAAGGCCAAGGGAAATCTGTCGGTTTATATTGAAGCCGCCCGGCGGCGGGGAGAGCCTTTGGATCACACCCTGCTCTACGGCCCTCCCGGTTTGGGCAAAACCACCCTGGCCGGGGTCATCGCCAACGAAATGGGGGTCAACATCCGCATTACCTCCGGCCCGGCCATTGAAAAGCCCGGTGACCTGGCAGCCCTGCTGACCAACCTGAACCCCGGCGACATTCTCTTTATTGACGAAATCCACCGGCTGAACCGGGTGGTGGAGGAAATTCTCTACCCGGCCATGGAAGATTTTGCCATTGATATCAT
>CALXDU010000027.1 GCA_944387145.1 uncultured Oscillospiraceae bacterium
CAGAGTTTGTCGCCTGCGGCGGCAAATAAAGTCCAAAACGTTTTCTGCCGGGGCGCGTACCTGGCAGAAAACACTTCTCAGGCTGCAAGTGTGGAATTTGTCCCCCATTGGGGGACAAATTATGCGCGCAGCAGACTGCTTTCCGTTGTCGGAAAAGCCCGCAGGGATTTTCCGACAGTTTGAGGCCGCCCGAAACAGGGCGGCCTGAAAAATTGTTATGCCATGACCAGTTCTCCATCCACAGCATCCACCGTAACGGTGCTGCCGGGGGTAATATCGCCTCTGAGCAGGCGTTTGCTGAGCATGGTCTCCACCGTATGCTGGACATACCGGCGCAGGGGACGGGCACCATACTGGGGATCGTAAGCGGCATCCACAATGGCTTCCTTGGCTTTTTCCGTCAGATGGCAGCGGATCTGCTGATTTTCCAGACGGCTGTTCAGCTTGTCAATCTGCAGGTCGATGATCTTGGTCACATTTTCCTTGGTCAAAGGCTTGTAGAACACAATTTCGTCCAGACGGTTCAGGAATTCCGGCCGGAAGGACCGGCGCAGCAGGGCCTGAACCTGAGCCTTGGCCTGCTCGTCGATGGTGCCGTCGGCATTGACACCGCCCAGCAGGAATTCAGAGCCCAGGTTAGACGTCAGAATCAGAATGGTGTTCTTGAAGTCCACGGTTCTGCCCTGGGAGTCGGTGATTCGACCATCATCCAGCACCTGCAGCAGCACGTTGAATACATCCGGATGGGCCTTTTCCACCTCGTCAAAGAGCACCACGCTGTAGGGCTTGCGGCGAACGGCCTCGGTCAGCTGACCGCCTTCTTCATAGCCCACATATCCAGGAGGCGCGCCAATCAGACGAGAGACGGAGAACTTCTCCATATACTCAGACATATCAATTCTTACCAGGTTGTTTTCATCGTCAAACAGCGCCTGAGCCAGAGTCTTGGCCAGCTCGGTTTTGCCCACACCGGTGGGACCCAGGAACAGGAACGAACCAATGGGCCGGTTGGGGTCCTGGATGCCGGCACGGCTGCGCTGAATGGCTTCGGTGACAGCCTGAACCGCTTCGTCCTGACCAATCACCCGCTTATGCAGGGTCTCGTCCAGATGCAGCAGCTTCTCCCGCTCGCCCTGTACCAGCCGGGACACCGGGATTCCTGTCCAGCGCTCCACAATCCGGGCAATTTCCTCATCGGTGACCCGGTCCCGGAGAATGTTGCTTTCCTTGGCGCTTTGGACACGGCGTTCTTCCTCTTCCAGCTGACGCTTTGCTTCCGGCAGGCGGCCGTATTTCAGCTCCGCAGCCTTTTCCAGATCATAACGCTGCTCAGCAGCTTCAATCTGGCGGTTCAGATCTTCAATGGTTTCCCGCAGCTGCTGAACCTTGCCAATGGCGTTCTTTTCATTCTCCCACTGGGCCTTCATGGCGTTGAAGGTATCCCGTTCTTCCGCCAGTTCCTTCTGCAGCTCAGCGAGACGGCCCTTGGACAGTTCATCCTCTTCCTTCTTCAGGGCAGCTTCCTCAATCTCCATCTGGATGATCTTCCGGGACACGGCATCCAGTTCCGTAGGCATGGAGTCCATTTCCGTACGGATCTGGGCGCAGGCTTCGTCCACCAGGTCAATGGCCTTATCCGGCAGGAAACGGTCGGTAATATACCGGTGGGACAAGGTAGCGGCGGCGATAATGGCAGAGTCGGCAATCTTGACACCGTGGAACACCTCGTAGCGCTCCTTCAGGCCACGCAAAATGGCGATGGTATCCTCTACCGTAGGCTCATCCACCATCACCGGCTGGAACCGACGCTCCAGAGCCGCATCTTTTTCAATATACTGCCGGTACTCATCCAGCGTGGTAGCGCCGATGCAGTGCAGCTCGCCCCGGGCCAGCATGGGTTTGAGCAGGTTGCCGGCATCCATGCTGCCTTCGGTCTTGCCTGCGCCCACAATGGTATGCAGCTCATCAATGAACAGAATGATCTGTCCGTTGGACTGCTTGACTTCGTTCAGCACGGCTTTCAAACGCTCTTCAAATTCGCCCCGGTATTTGGCACCGGCAATCAGTGCGCCCATATCCAAAGAGAAAATGGTTTTGTCCTGCAAGGACTTGGGAACGTCCTTCTTCACAATCCGCTGGGCCAGGCCCTCGGCAATGGCGGTTTTGCCGACACCAGGCTCGCCAATGAGGACAGGGTTATTCTTGGTCTTACGGGACAGAATCCGCACCACATTGCGGATCTCTTCGTCACGGCCGATCACCGGGTCCATCTTCTGTTCTCTTGCCCGCTTGACCAGGTCCGTGCCGTATTTTTCCAGGGCGTCATAGGTGCCTTCCGGGCTGTCGGAGGTAACCCGCTGATTGCCCCGGACTGCCTGAAGGGCTTTCAGGGCATTCTCCTTGGTAATGCGGTAGGTTTCAAACAGGCTCTTCACATCGCCCCGGGCGGTTTCCAGCAGAGCCAGGAACAGATGCTCTACAGAAACAAACTCGTCTTTCATGGCCTTGGCCTGTTCTTCGGCGGCGTTGAAGGTTGCGTCCACATCGGCGCTGATATAGAAGCGGTCGGCTTCCCGGCTGGTTTTTACACCGGGGATCTTCCGCAGCTGGGCAGCGGCAGCAGCTTCCAGGCTTTCCACCGTCACATCCATTTTCCGCAGCAGCTGGGGGATCAGCCCGCCATCCTGCCGCAGCAGAGCCAGCAGCAGGTGCACCTGCTCGAGCTGCTGATGAGAATTCTGCACAGCCAGATTCTGTGCGCTCTGGACAGCTTCCAGAGATTTCTGGGTATATTGATTAAAGTTCATAGCCATCCTTCCTTTCGACTTTAGCACTCTTTGCTCGAGAGTGCTAATTCTTTTGTTTTAACTATATCCCAATTTTTCAAAATGTCAAGGGGCCTCCGAAAAAAGCTACAAAATGTTCACAACTAGGTATTGTGCACAAAAACGCCCTGTCACTTTCTAATCGCTTCATACTTTCTTAATAATTCCTTCCTTATTTTCTTAATACCTCCCGGGTATAATGAGAAATAGAAAAAGCTACTTTCATTCTTTTTCATTTTCTTACCTCTCTTTTTCTCTGAGAGTACCCCGATACGGTCTGGTCAACCGTGTCGGGGTATTTTCATGCTCTCCGTCCTTTTTCTCTGGCAGACAGGAGGTTCCTGCACCAGGCTGTTCATAGAATGCGGACACTCGTCTGTATACAAAAAGCCACAAAAACACATGTCCTATATCCGTGTGACGCGGCCAAATAGCCATAGCTCCGGCACAGAATCATTCATACGCCATAGGATTCTGCGTTTCCCGTTTGAACTGGGATTCCATAGTTTGTGGGATTCCCCTTCCCACATCCGGATATGGCCAAGAACGAGAAAGGAACGATCCTATGAACGCGAAAACCTTAATGTACATCTTAAAGCGCATCGGTTTGGCAGTGCTGACGGTATGGGTTGTCATTACTGTCACCTTCTTTGTCATGCGCGCTGTGCCCGGCGGTCCCTTCTTGGGAGAAAAAGCCGTAACCGAAGCCGCTCAGGCCGCTTTGGAAGCCAAGTATGGTCTGGACAACAACATGCTGACCAACTTCAAGAACGGCACCTGGCAGCTGATCGACGACGTTCCCACCAACGAAATCGAGACTCTGAAGACCGAGTATCCCGAAGAGTTCGTGGTCGCCGGCCAGATCGGTACCTACTATGTCTGCTGGAACATCAACGAGCCCCTGCTGCCCGAAGCTTGATCCATAAGACATTCGCCTGAATAGGCTTCCCTTTCCCGCCTTCTTCGGAAGGCGGGAATTTTTTGACTTTTTTCTTTCCTTCTGCTATGATGTAGAAAATTTGCCCCAAGGGAAAGGACCCTGCTTATGGCCAATGTAATCGAAATTACCGACTTTTCCGCACCGGAACTGGATGTATACGCCCGGCTGACGGAAGCCCAGCTGCTCAACCGCTTTGAGCCTGCCAAGGGCATGTTCATCGCCGAAAGCCCCAAGGTGATCCACCGGGCCCTGGATGCCGGCTGCCAGCCGGTGAGCCTGCTGATGGAACGCAAGGACATTACCGGTGCCGCCCGGGAGATTCTGGAGCGCTGCCCGGAGATTCCGGTCTATACCGCCGATGAAGAATTGTTGTGCAATCTCACCGGGTACCATCTGACCCGGGGCGTGCTGTGCGCCATGCGCCGCCCTCTTCTTCCCGATGCAGAGCAGCTCTGTGCTGGAGCCAACCGCATCGTGGTTCTGGAAAACATTATGAACCCCACCAACATCGGCGCCATTTTCCGCTCCGCCGCCGCCCTGGGTATGGATGCAGTTTTGCTCACCCCCGGCTGCAGCAATCCCCTGTACCGGCGCAGCGCCCGGGTGAGCATGGGTACCGTGTTTCAGATTCCTTGGACCTACACCCCCCAATGGCCGGAAGAAGGCATGCGCCTGCTGAAAAGTCTGGGCTTCAAAACCGCCGCCATGGCCCTTCGGGAGGATTCGGTATCGGTGGATGACCCCAACCTGATGAGCGAAGAAAAGCTGGCCATCGTTCTGGGCAGCGAAGGCGACGGCCTGACCAACGATACCATTGCCAGCTGCGACTACACCGTCAAAATCCCCATGTTTCATGGGGTGGATTCTTTGAACGTAGCAGCCGCCAGCGCCGTGGCATTCTGGCAGCTGGGAAAGAGGTGAACGCTATGCAATTTGCAGAAAAAATCGTTCTTTTGAAAGACGGCCGGCAGGCCACCCTGCGCAGTGTTCTTCCAGCGGATGCGGAAGCCATGCTGGCATTTCTGAAGGACACCGCTGGGGAAACGGATTATCTTCTGCGGTATCCCGAGGAATGCACAGAAGATGTGGCAGGAGAAACCCGTTTTCTGGAAGCGATCTGTCAAAGCCCCAACAGCGCCATGCTGGTGTGCGTAGTAGATGGCGTTCTGGCAGGAAATGTAGCGCTCCAGGGAAACACCCGGCAAAAAATCCGCCATCGAGGAAGTCTTGCCCTGGCTGTCCGGAAAGACTGCTGGGGCCTGGGTATTGCCACCATACTGATGGAGACGGCCATTTCTCTGGCGGCAGACTGTGGTATGGCTTACCTGGAACTGGACTACATGGATAGAAACCAGCGGGCCGGGAACCTGTACCGCCGTCTGGGATTCCAGGAGATGGCCCGGATTTCCGATGCCTACCGGCTGCGCAGCGGCGAATCCGTTGCCGCCGTGATGATGCGAAAAATCCTGTAAGAAAGAAGGAACCACCATGGAAATTTTCACCGGCCGCCCGGAAAACTGCGAAGAGCGGCTTGCCAAAGAAGTTCGCTGCTACGACCTGCTGGACAGTCTGGGCATTGTCTACCGTCGGGCCGATCACCCTGCCGCCATGACCATGGAAGCCTGTGTCCAGATTGATCAGGCCTTTGGCGCTGAGCTGTGCAAGAATCTGCTGCTGTGCAACCGGCAGCAGACTGCCTTTTACCTGTTGCTGCTGCCGCCGGACAAGCCCTTCCGCACCAGCGTGCTCTCTAAGGCCATAGGCTCCTCCCGGCTGTCCTTTGCCTCGGCAGAGCATATGGAATCCTTCCTGGACATTACCCCCGGTTCTCTCAGCGTGCTTGGGCTGATGAACGACAAAGAAAATCGGGTGCAGCTGCTGATTGACGAGGAACTGCTGCATCAGCCCATTTTTGGCTGCCATCCCTGCATCAACACCTCCAGCCTGTGCTTTTCCACCGAGGATCTGATGCAGAAGCTGATCCCCGCCATGGGACATGCTCCCCAAATCGTCGCTCTTCCTCAGGAGGGACCCCATGAAGCGAACCCCAATTCTTCCGGAACCTGAGGCCTTCCCTTCGGAATTTCGTCCCTTTCTGGAAAAGGGGAACGTCTACGACAGCAGCTGCTCTGCGGCGGCCCGGGTGTACTATCTGGAAGCAGAGGGCGGCATGTACCTGAAAACCGCTCCGACAGGCACCCTGAAAACCGAAGCGGATATGACCCGGTATTTTCACGGAAAAGGCCTTGCCCCGGAGGTGCTGGCCTACCGCACCCTGGACCGGGACTGGCTGCTGACCAGGAAACTGCCCGGGGAGGACTGTGTGTTCCCCGAATACCTGGAAAACCCGAAGCGGCTGTGCGACACTCTGGCCGGCCTGCTGCGCCAGCTCCACGACCAGGACTTTACCGGCTGCCCTGTTCCCGACCGTTGCCGCACCTATCGCCAAACCGCTCAGCGCAATTATCAGGCGGGAAAATATGACCCGGACCTGTTTCCCGGCAGCTGGGGATTTGCCTCCCGGGAGGAAGCCTGGGCGGTGGTACAAGCAGGCAGCAGCGCCCTTCGCTCCGACACGCTGATTCACGGGGATTACTGCCTGCCCAACATTATGCTGGACCATTGGCGTTTCTCCGGCTTTCTGGATCTGGACTGCGCCGGGGTGGGAGATCGGCACATTGACCTGTTCTGGGGTGTGTGGACCTTGTTTTTCAACCTGAAAACCAATGCCTGCTACGACCGCTTTCTCGACGCCTATGGTCGGGAGCGGGTGGAGCCGGAACTGCTGCGCACCGTAGCAGCCTTTGAAGTATTCGGATAGCCTTTACGGCAGTGCAGATGCACTGCCGTAATTTTTTTGAAAAGTGGCGTTTATTGGGCACAATAGGTTGTATGATATCCAAAGCCGGCGAAAGAGTGAGCATAACCGCACCGTAAACCACCGCCCCCAGCGGCAGGGAGATTCTTTTTCTCTTGACAAACCGCTTCGGTTGTGGCAATATATTGTGGAGGCTTTCGCAAGCAGACACAATATATAGTGTTCCCTTTGAAATATCAGCGTTTTGCTCCTCCAATTTCTTCAGAAAGGCAGGAATTTTGCCTATGATTACCAGCATTATCAAGCGAGATGGCAGAGTGGTCTTGTTTGACCAGCACAAGATTGCCGCCGCCATTTTGCGCTCCATGGAAGCCGCTCAGGACGGTGATGCATCGGATGCCGCCAGAGTGGCCAACGATGTTCAGCGGGAACTGGAAGCCCATTTTTCCGCCGAAGCTCCTAACATCGAAGCCATTCAGGATGCCGTGGAACGCCAGCTGATGAACCATGGCTTCAGCGCCGCTGCCAAGGCCTATATCCTCTACCGGGCCAATCGTACCCGGGCCAGAGAGGCCAACACCAGTCTGATGAAAACCATCGATGAAATCACCAACACCGATGCCCGGATCAGCGACATGAAGCGCGACAACGCCAACATCGACGGCAATACCGCCATGGGCGCCATGCTGCAAATCGGCGCTGCCGGTGCCAAGGCTTATAACGAGATGTATCTGCTCCGCCCGGAACATGCCAAGGCTTACCGGGAAGGCGACATCCACATCCATGACTTTGATTTCTACTCTCTGACCACCACCTGCTGTCAGATTGATATTCTGAAATTGTTCCACGGCGGCTTCTCTACAGGCCACGGCTATCTGCGCGAGCCCAAGAGCATTCAAAGCTACGCCGCCCTGGCCGCCATCGCCATTCAGAGCAACCAGAACGACCAGCACGGCGGTCAGTCTATCCCCAACTTTGACTACGGCATGGCAGAAGGTGTGGCAAAGACCTACCGCAAAGCCTTCACCCGCCGGCTGCGGGATGCGCTGGAAGATTATCTGGATCTGACGGATGAAGATGCTGCCGTAACCGCCATCATCACCCAGGCAGAGGAGATGACTGGCGAAACCGCCCGCCTGGAAAGCAGCGAATCTTACCTCAGCGCGGTCGCCTTGGGACTGTGCCAGAAGTACCACATGGACAAGGAGAAAGCCTGGAAGCTCATTACCCGGGCCTCTACCCGGGCCTATGCCAAGGCCGACCGGGATACCAAACAAGCCATGGAAGGCTTTGTCCACAACCTGAACACCATGCACTCCCGTGCCGGTGCCCAGACTCCCTTCTCTTCCATCAACTACGGCACCGATACCTCTCCGGAGGGCCGGATGGTCATCCGCAACATTTTGCTGGCCCTGGACGCAGGACTGGGCCACGGAGAAACCTGCATCTTCCCCATCCACATCTTCAAGGTCAAGGAAGGGGTCAACTACAACGAAGGCGACCCCAACTACGATCTGTTCCGGTTAAGCTGCAAGGTCAGCGCAAAGCGGCTGTTCCCCAACTATACCTTCCTGGACTCCCCTTTCAATCTGCAATACTACGTTCCCGGGCATCCGGAAACCGAGGTTGCCACCATGGGCTGCCGCACCCGGGTAATGGCCAATGTCTACGACCCCACCCGTCAGATTGCCTACTCCCGGGGTAACCTGTCCTTCACCTCCATCAACCTGCCCCGGCTGGCCATTGAAAGCGGCGGTGATGAGAAGAAGTTCTACGACAGCCTGGAGAATATGCTGGAGCTGGTCGCCCAGCAGCTGCTGGACCGGTTCGAGATTCAGGCCAATAAGCATATCTACAACTACCCCTTCCTGATGGGTCAGGGAATCTGGCTGGATTCGGACAAGCTGTCCCTGCAGGACGACCTGCGGGAGGTTCTGAAGCACGGCACATTGTCTATTGGCTTCATCGGCCTGGCAGAGACGCTGACGGCGCTGTATGGCCATCACCATGGCGAAAGTGAGGACATGCAGAAAAAGGGCCTGGAGATCATCGGATTCATGCGTTCCTTCTGCGACCGGATCTCCCAGGAGCACAAGATGAACTTTACCCTGCTGGCTACCCCCGCCGAGGGCCTGTCCGGACGGTTTATCCGGTTGGACCAGAAGCGCTACGGCAAGCTGCCAGGAATTACCGACCGGGAGTACTACACCAACTCCTTCCACATCCCGGTATGGTTCCCTATTTCCGTCTACGACAAGATCCGGCTGGAAGCGCCCTACCACGCCCTGTGCAACGCCGGACACATCAGCTATGTGGAACTGGACGGCGACACCGCCCGGAACGTGGAAGCCTTTGAAGCAGTAGTGCGCTGCATGCACGATTTCGGTATCGGCTACGGCAGCATCAACCATCCTGTGGACCGGGACCCCATCTGCGGCTATGTGGGCATCATCGGAGATGTCTGTCCTCGCTGCGGGCGCCGGGAAGGGGAAGAAGTTCCGCCGGAGCGGGTAGAAGAATTGAAACGCAAATACCCCCAGATGCCTGCTTTCCAGGGCATTGAATAAACATTTTTCATCTCAGGAGGGATTGTTATGACTGTAAAGAGCAAGAGTGAAAAGCTGGGCCAGGGTGTTGGCTTCGAGCGTATCCGCCGGATCACCGGCTACCTGGTAGGCACCATGGACAAGTGGAATGACGCCAAGCGGGCCGAGGAGCGTGACCGGGTCAAGCACAGCATGAACAGCCATGCTTGAGTTAAGCGGTATCGTGAGCGACAGCATCGTGGACGGCCCCGGCATCCGGCTGTGCGTGTTCAGCCAGGGATGCCCCCACCACTGCAGCGGCTGTCACAACCCGGAAACCTGGCCCTTCCAGGGCGGCACCCCCATGGCGGAAGAAACCATTGTGGAGATTGCCCGCTCCAATCCCCTGTGCCGGGGCGTGACCTTCTCCGGAGGGGAACCTTTCGCCCAGGCGGCGGGCTTTGCTCGGCTGGCCCGGCTTCTCAAGGAAGCTGGGTATGAGGTGGCGTCCTACACCGGTTACACCTTCGAGCAGCTGCTGAGTGGTACACCGGAGCAGCGGGAGCTTCTGGAAGCCATCGATATTCTCATTGACGGCCCGTTCCTTCTGGAGCAGAAAAGTCTGGAAGTCCCCTTCCGGGGAAGCAAAAACCAGCGGATTCTGGATGTTCCCAAAAGCCTTGCCGTCGGCAAAGCCGTAGAAACCACCTCCGGCCGCTGGCTGGGAGAATACTAAAAAATCAGCCATTCCAAAAGGAATGGCTGATTCTCAAATATGCAATGTAAAAATAACAGCCACCCCGATTGGGATGGCTGTTTTTCTTGGCGACCCGGAACGGACTCGAACCGTCGACCTCCAGCGTGACAGGCTGGCGTGCTAACCGACTGCACCACCGGGCCATATGAAATTCGGAACGTTGGGAATTATAACATAAGCTTTGTCGTTTGTAAAGAGCAAAATGCAAAATTTTTAAAAGCTTATCGACATTGTATGCGATCCGTGGTATAATACGGGGGCTGTTTTCAGCACCCTGCCCAATACTGACCCAGGTCAGGGGAACATGACTATGAGGAGAAAATGTTATGAAACGAATGAACAAAGCACTGTCTGCCCTTTTCTGCCTGGTGCTGCTTTTCGCCCTGTGCCTGACCGGATGCGGCAGCACTGCCGCCCCTGAAACCACGGCTGCGGAAACCACCGCCGCTGCCCAGGCCGATTCCACCGAAAATGCCCAGGAGTCCAATGTACTGGGAGAAGGCAGCACCGTTTTCACCCTTACCGTAACCGATCTGGACGGCAAGGAGACCAGCTTTGAGATCCACACCGACAAGAAAACCGTGGGCGAAGCTCTGCTGGATACAGGTCTGATTGCCGGGGAAGAAGGACAGTATGGCCTGTACGTCACCACCGTCAACGGCATCACCCTGGACTGGGACAAGGATGGGAAATACTGGGCCTTCTACATTGACGGCGAGTACGCCACCACCAGCCTGGACCTGACTGATATCACCCCGGATGCTTCCTACAGCCTGAAAGCCGAATAACCTCAAAAGCAGCCACCGCCGGCAATGAACTGCCGGCGGTGGTATTTTAATATTCAATTCCCTTCCGGGCAGGGATTCCCTGGTCAAAGGGGTGCTTGATTTTTTTCATTTCCGTGACGTAATCCGCAAGTTCCAGAAGACTCTGGGGCGGATTGCGCCCGGTAAGAACCACTTCCAACTTCTCAGGCTTGGATTTCAGGAAGGATACCACTTCCTCCAGCGGCACCACCCCATGATTGCAGGCCGAAATCATTTCGTCCAGCACCAGAAGGTCTGCATCCCGGGTTGCTTCCACCACCTGGTGAAACAGAGCGGTATAGTCCCGGGTGGCCTGCTCCTGCTGCTCCTGGCTCATCCGGAAGAAGAAACCGGGCACCGTTTTGCAGTGCATCACCCGAACCCCCTCCAAGGCTTTCAGAGGCTCAATTTCCGAAGAAGAACCATCCTTGAAGAATTGGGTGAACACCACCTGTTTGCCTGCCCCTGAGGCTCTGAGGGTCAGTCCCAAGGCTGCTGTGGTTTTTCCCTTGCCGTCGCCACAGTAAATGTGAATCCTTCCCGCCATGGTTATTCCTCCCGGTTCAGAATCCGATAGATTTTCTCCATATCCAACCCTTGGCGCAGGCTCTGGGCCAGCAGGTCATACTGCCGCTCCTTGTACGCCGCCGGGTCGAAGGATTCCAGCGCTCCCATCTGTACACCCTTTTTCCGGCAGAGGGCTTCCAGAATTCCCTGGGCAATTCCAGGAGCATCAAAAATGCCGTGGACATAGCTGCCGTAAACGCTGCCTTTTCCCACCAGCGGGGCCTGGGAAACGCTGCTGCGGCCCATGTGGATTTCGTAGCCCACATAGCTGCATCCATTCAGGCATTCCAGCATTCCGGGAACCCCTTGCAGCACGCCTTCGGTCTGGGTCTGCACCTTCTGTCCCTGGAAGCAGGTTTCCATATCCAGCAGGCCCATACCGGCAATTTCCGTCACATCCGCCGCTTCCACCTGCTGGGGGTCAGAAATACGGTTTCCCAGCATCTGGTAACCGCCGCAGATGCCAAAAACCAGGGTTCCCGCAGCTGCCGCTTTGTGGATTGCCGCTTCCAGACCGCTTTGCCGCAGCCATTTCAGGTCGGCAATGGTGCTTTTGGTGCCGGGAATCACAATCATATCCGCCCCGAACAGCTCCGCCGGGGACTGGACATAGCGCACCGATACATTCTCATAGCGCTCAAAAGGGGCAACATCCGTAAAATTGGAAATCCGTGGCAGACGAATGACCGCAATATCCACCAGTTTCCGCTCCGTATCCCGGTGGAAACGCTGAGAGAGGCTATCCTCGTCATCGATATCCACATGCACATAGGGAACCACGCCCACCACCGGAACGCCGCAAAGGCTTTCCAGGGTTTTCAGGCCCGGTTCCAGAATGGTTTTGTCCCCCCGGAATTTGTTGACCACGGTACCTTTGATTCGCGCCCGTTCCTCCGGCTCCAGCAGAGCCACGGTGCCGTACAACTGGGCAAACACACCGCCCCGGTCAATGTCACCTACCAGCAGCACAGGAGCATCCACCATCTTGGCAAGGCCCATATTCACCAGGTCTTCCTGCTTCAGGTTGATTTCCGCCGGACTGCCGGCACCTTCGATGACGATAATATCATATTCTTCCTCCAGGGAGCGGTATGCCTCCATGACGGCAGGCAGGAATTCCCGCTTGCGGCGGTAGTACTCCATGGCCTTCATGTTTCCTTGCACCTGACCATTCACAATCACCTGGCTGCCCACATCAGTGGTGGGCTTGAGCAGAATGGGATTCATCCGCACATCCGGGGCAATGCCCGCCGCTTCCGCCTGCACCACCTGGGCCCGGCCCATCTCACCGCCGTCTGCAGTGATGAAGGAATTCAGGGCCATATTCTGGCTTTTGAAGGGGGCTACCCGGTAGCCGTCCTGCTTGAATATCCGGCACAGCCCGGCGCAGAGCAGACTTTTGCCTGCGTTGGACATGGTGCCCTGAATCATAATGTTTTTTGCCATGACGGCTCCTTTCCCAGCAACTCATACATGGTGCCCATCAGCACCGCATTTTCCTCCCGCCCCCGCACGGCAATCCGGTACCAACCGGGGCCAAGGCCGGGATAGTTGTCACAGTTGCGGATGGCGATTTTCTTCTCTTTCAGCCGGATATGCAGATCCTCCGGCCCCTGAAACAGCAGGTAGTTGGCTTCCGAATCACAGACCCAGAAGCCCAGGTGCTCCAGATGCTGCTTCAGCCAAAGCCGTTCCCGGGCAATCAGTTCCCGGGTTGTGCGGATAAACTCCCGCTCTTTCAGCGCCGCCACTCCGGCTGCCTGGGCCACGGTGGACACATTCCAGGGCTGTACGGTTTTCGCCATCCGTCCCAAAAGCTCTGCATCGGTGCTGAGGCAGTAACCCAGCCGGATACCCGCCATGCCGTAGCTTTTGGTGAAGGCTTTCAGGATAAATACATTGGGATATTCTTCCAGCTTAGATTTCAGGCTCTCTTCCCGGTCGGAAAGGTCGGCAAAGCATTCGTCCACAAACAGCCGGATTCCTTTTTCCCGGCAGAAGTTCAGAATTTGCTCCATCAAGTCTTTCTCAATGGTCTTGCCGGTGGGATTGTTGGGATTGCACAGGAACACCACTTCTGGCTCTGCCTGCTCCAGGAAGTTCAGGAAACCACCGTCCAGGCTGAATCCTGCTTCCCTGGAAAGGCCGTAACGGAACACCTGACATCCGGTTCGGTTCAAAGCCAGAGAATACTCCGAAAAGGTGGGCGCCAGCTCCGCTGCCCGTTTGGCTCCCACTGCCTCGCAGTAGGAATAGATCAGTTCCGCTGCGCCGCTGCCGCAGAGAATCCACTGCCGGGGCACGTCCTCAAAGGCAGCGATAGCCCCAACCAATTCCCGGCAATAGGGGTCCGGATACCGGTGCAGCTGACTCAGACTGCTGCCAATGGCATTCAACACCCCTTCCGGAGTTCCCAGAGGATTGGTATTGGCAGAGTAGTCCAGCAGAATTTCCCCGCCGTACACATCCCCGCCGTGGGGATTTTTGGTTTGGTAGAGCATCCGTTCACCCTCCGATCAAAATAAGCCTTTTTATCCCGACAAACACCAGCAGCGCCAGAAACGCCGTAACATAGAGCAGACGGCAGGCTCTGGGAATGTCCTGGGTTTCAATCTCCCGGAGGGCGTCGCCAATGTAAGGCTTTTTGTGCAGCACTCCGTGATACCAGGCGTCTCCCGCCAGCCGCAGGCCCAGAAGACCGGCACATACCGACTCCGTCTGAGCGGAGTTGGGGCTGGCATGGCAGAACCGGTCCCGCTTGAAAATCTTCCAGCCGTTTTTTACATCCAGCCCGAGGATTCCTCCGGCAGCCAGCATCAGCACCGCCGACAGCCGGGCGGGAACAAAGTTGAACACATCGTCCATTCTGGCTCCCACCAGGCCGATATTCTTGTACGGCGGCTCCACATACCCCAGCATGGAGTCCATGGTGTTCACCGCCTTGTAGAAAAATCCCAGAGGTGCGCCGCCGATGGCCAGAAACAGCATGGGCGCCACAATTCCGTCGGAGGTATTTTCCACCACTGTCTCCACCGCCGCCCGGGTCACTCCCGCTTCATCCAGTCGGGACACATCCCGGCCCACGATCATGGAAACCGCATGGCGGGATGCTGCCAAATCTCCGGTTTTCAGGGCGGCGTAGACCTTCATACTTTCTTCCTTCAGGGACTTGGTCGCCAGAATCTGGGCGCAAAGCAGGGTTTCCAGCGCAAAGCCCAGCCACTGATTAACACCGTAGGCAAGGCTCAAAAGCAGCGCCGGAATGACAAAGGAAAGCCCCACCACCAGCAGCCACAGCACGCCGCCTGCAATCTGTTCCCCCAGAACCGTCTTGGGAAAAATCCGGCGTACCAGTTTTTCACCGCCGGAAATCATCTTACCGATGAGCACCACCGGATGGGGAAAACCGTGAGGGTCGCCCACCAGCAAATCCAGGAAAAAGCCCAGAATCAAGGCAAACAACGACCACATCATACCCGTCCCCCCTGCATGGAAACAATCAGAATCGGGTTCTGTCCGGTCATCAGGTGATAGTTACCTGCTTTTCTGGCTTTCGCCACGCTGAGACTGACCACTTCTTCCCGAGAGAAGGCAAACTCTTTCAGACACTGGGTCAGTTCCGCCTGGGATTCCAGGGAAATGGCGGTGGCCACAATCCGTACATTGGGATTCTTTTCCAGCAAAAGCCGGATAATCTGCCGCAGATTTCCGCTGCTGCCGCCGATGAAGGCATGGCTGGGAGCAGGCAGGTCTTGGCAGACTTCCGGTGCTTTTCCCGGCACGACAGTCAGATTCTCCAGTCCAAAACGGCAGCAGTTTTCCCGCAGCAGAGCAACCGCCGATTCTTTCTGCTCAATGGCGTACACATGGCCTTTTTCGCAGAGCCTTCCCAGTTCTACGCTGACGCTGCCGGTACCGGCTCCGATGTCCCAAACCAAAGAATGGTCATTCAGTTCCAGCTTGGACAGGCAGACACTGCGCACCTCACTTTTGGTCATGGGCACCTTTTCTTCCCGCAGAAAGGTGTCATCCGGAAGGCCATAGCTGGCAGCCCGGCAAGCCTGGTCATTTTCCACCAGGGCAACGCTGAGGCTGTGGAAGGTTTGTTCCGCAAGTTCCTGAGCGGTTCCGGTTACAATACATTCTTCCGGATAACCCAGCTGCTGTCCCACGCTGACCCGCACCTGGCCCAGACCTGCTTTCGTCAGATCCTGGCAGATCCGGCCCATGCCGTTTTCTCCCCCGGCCAGCACAAAAACCCGCCTGTTCCGGGCAACATCATAAGCCAGATTGTGGTTTCTTCCGTGCAGGCTCACCGGCAGCACATCTTCGTAAGAGACTCCCAGTTTTGCGCACAGGCACACCAGAGAGCTCAGTCCCGGCAGAAGGGTCACCTGGCAATCTTCCAGCAGGGGCAGCAGCTTCTTGGTACCGCTGAAAAATCCCACATCCCCGGACATCACCACAGCAAACTCCCGGCATCCTGGGTGGTTATGGATAAATTCCGAGATTTTTTCCGGAGAAATAGCTTCCAACAGTTCCTGTCCCGGCTGCGCTACCGCCTGGAGCATCCGCCCTGCGCCGATGAGGCAAGACGCATGCCGGATGGCCTGCCGGGCATGATTTGTCATGGCATCCAAACTTCCAGGGCCGATGCCCACAATGGTGACCTTTGGCTTCCAAGTCAGGCCGAACCGGCTGCAAATCTCATTCACCACCTGGTCGAAGTCCAGTCCCTCCACCTGAGGCGGACGGCCGATAATTACCAGCTTTGCCCCAGCTTCCCGGGCCGCCGCCAGCTTTTCGGCAAAGCCACCGGCACCGCCGGATTCCTTGGTAACCAGGAATTTTGCCTGGATGCTTTCCAGCATGGCGGTATTCATCTGCCGGGTAAAGGGGCCCTGCATGGCAAAAATATGGGACGGCTGCACCCCAGCGTTCCGGCACAGCTCCAGCGATTCCACCATAGGCAGCACCCGGGCATATACCCGCTGGGAAAAACCTTCCAGCTGGGAAAATACCTTCAGTTCCTTGCTGCCGGTGGTCAGCAGGATATTTCCTTCCTGGGTATTTAAGTAATCCACCGCTCCGGCAATGTCCGGCACCAGGATGTCGTCCTCCTGGGCCTTGCCGCTGCGGCGAAGCAGGCGCAGATAGTCCGTTCCGGTTTCCCCGCAGGCAGCGCAGATATTCTCCGTCACCACACTGGCGTAAGGGTGGGTGGCATCCACCACCAGGTCAAACCCTTCCTGGGAAAACAGCCGGGCCATTTCCTCCCGGGTCATCCGGTGGGCGGAAACTGTCAGGTTCTCTCCTTCCGGCAGCAGGGTTTCTCCGTATTCCGTAGCCACACAGGCGGTCACGAAAAGCGGCTGCGTGATCAGAAATTCCACCAGCTTTCGCCCTTCGGTGGTTCCGGCAAAAATGCAAAGCTTATACATTCCGATATCCTCTGGGGGTCACCAATTTTCCGGCAATGTTGCGGGTCATGGCGTTGCCGATGAACACGGTGCAGAACATGTCCACATCCATGGTTTCCAGCTGTTCCAGGGTGCAGAGCTTGCCTTCCTCCCCTTCCCGGCCGATATTCCGGGCCACGGCGCAGAGCCGGTCGGCAGGCAATTCCCTGCGCAGAATCTGGCAGGCCCGGCGCAGATGGTCCGGCCGTCCGTGGCTGGCAGGGTTGTACAGTACAATGGACAGGTCCGCTTTGGCGGCGCATTCCAGCCGGGCTTCGATCTTTTCCCAAGGGGTCAGACGGTCGCTGAGGCTGATGACCGCAAAGTCATGGGTCAGAGGCGCACCCAGCAGAGCGCCGCCGCTGCAGGCTGCCGTCAGGCCGGGAACCACCACGATTTCCGGCTCCGTCTTTTCGCCCCGCAGTTCATAAATCAGAGCGCCCATGCCGTAGATTACGCTGTCGCCGGAGCAGACCATGGCAACATCCCGCCCCTTCATGGCCTCATCCAGGGCCATCTGGCAGCGCTGGGTTTCCCGGGTCATGGGGGTGGTCATGTATTCTTTTTCCGGATACCAGTTTTTCACCAAATCCACATACACATGGTAGCCGATAATCACATCGCACTGCTCCAGCACCTGCTGAGCACGGATGGTCAGATTCTCATAATTTCCGGGGCCAATGCCCACCACATACAGTTTCGCCAAATTGTACCTCCATAGATTTCAGCGCCAGGGCAACGGTCACCCCGTCCCGGGCGGTTTTGTTCACAATCAGTTTGTCCGCTTCCATCAAAGCGGCTCGCTCACATACATTATCCACCCCAACCACACTTTCGACAAAGGACGAAGAAGACACCGTGCCCCCTACCTGGGAAAGTTCCTGAGCGGTATAGAATACCGTCTGCCAGTGGTTTTTCTCACAGAATTCCAGCAGTCCCGGCTCCTGGGCCTTGCGGTCGATGGATGCCACCCGGGCGATGCTGCGGCGGTCAATGTGATGCTGCTGCAAAACCTGGGTGACCACCTCTTCAATGGTCTGCGCCGGAACACCCTTCCGGCAGCCGATGCCAAGGTGCAGCACCTTGGGAAGAAGCCGGAGCGTGATATCAAAGGGTTCTTCGGTTCCATAGGTCAGGAAGATTCCCACCGTTCCCGTTTCCCCGGAAACCACCCCGGAGGGCAGATTGCCTGCAATGGGGAAATCACTTTTCAGAGGCACATCCCCCTCCAAAATGGCGGCGGATACCGCCTTGGCAGCAGCCATACTGCTGATGGAAAATCCCCGCTCCGTCGCCCAGGCGTCCACGGAAAACCGGCTGTTGATATCCGTAGCAGTGGTAATCACCGCCGTAGCTCCCAATTTCTGAGAAATCTCCCTTGCCAGGGCATTAGCCCCGCCAATGTGGCCGGAGAGCAGCGGAATTACGAACCGCCCCAGTTCATCCAGGCACAGCACCGCCGGGTCGCTGGTTTTGCTGTGGACATAGGGGGCAATCTGCCGCACCGCAATGCCGCAGGAACCCACAAAAATCAGCACCTCCGCCTGGGAAAACCACGCCCCATAAAAGCTTTGGGAGGGCTTGGGAATGGGGGTAAAGTCTCCATCTGCCAATCGCTGGGGGGCGAAACAATGGGTTTGCATCCCGGTCAGCCCCTGCCGGACCCGGCGGGCTGTCTCCATTCCCTGACTGCTGTAGGCGAAAATCGCCGCTGTCATTTGCTTGCCTCCCGGAATTCCGTTGTAAACTCCGGATGGTACAGCAGGGACCTTTCATATTCCTGACCCATGCAGTTTCCCACGATAATCAGGGACGTTTTGGTCAGACCATTCTGGGTCACGGTTTCGTGAAGGGTGTCCACCGTGCAGCGGAAAATCCGCTCCTCCGGCCAGGTAGCCTTGTAGACGATGGCCACCGGGGTAGACCCGGCATAGCCCCCTGCCAACAGTTCCCGCTGCAGGCTTTCCGTCAAAGAGGTACTGAGAAACAGCACCATGGTGGCCCCGTGGGCTGCCAGAGAGCGGATGGACTCCCGCTCCGGCACCGGAGTCCGGCCGGCTGCCCGGGTGATAATCACCGTCTGGCTCACATCCGGCAGGGTGTATTCTGCTTTCAGGGACGAGGCCGCACCGCAGAAGGCGCTGACGCCGGGGCAGACATCATAAGCAATGCCCAGCTTTTCCAGTTCGTCAAACTGCTCCCGCACGGCGCCGTAAATGCTGGAATCGCCGGTGTGCAGCCGGACAGTGGTTTTGCCCGCGCTTTCCGCCTCACGGATTACCTTGATCACTTCTTCCAGGGTCATTTTGGCGCTGTTGTGAATCTGGCAGTCCGGTCTGCAATTTTCCAGAAGTTCCGGATTGACCAGAGAACCGGCGTAAATTACCACATCCGCCTGCTGCAAAAGCCGCTGTCCCCGCACCGTAATCAAATCCACAGCGCCGCTGCCGGCGCCTACAAAATGTACCATTATGTTCCCTCCTTGATGGTTTGCCAAAGCTGCTCGGCATTTGCGGTCTGGCCTAAAATGCCATATTGCAGAGAATAGACAATTGCGCCGGTTTCCAGGGTTTCCCCGCCCCGGCATTGTAAGTGAAAGCCGATTTTTTCCGTCAGGCTGTCCAGCGCCGCCTTGCGGCAGCGATCATCGGAAATCACCGCCAACGCATCATCGCAGGCGACGCATTGCAGCAGTGTTCTTACCTGCTCCGACGGAAGTCCTGCCCCCGCAGCGTGGGCCGCCAGGATTTCCATCCGGCAGTCGCCGTATTTGGAGTGGGTATTCATCATGCCGCCGGCAATCTTCACCAGTTTGCCGATGTGGCCAATGAGCAGCGCTCCCCGGAAGCCCAGTTCCTTGCAGATATCCAGGCTTTCGCCGATAAAATTCGAGCACTGCACCGCCTTTTCCGGGTTCATCCCCAGACTGCTCTGCAGAAAAGATGAGCCATAGTTGCCGGGGGTGAGCAGTACATATTCCTGCCCCAAGTCCCGGCGCTGGCGCAGTTCCACCCGGATGGTATCCACCAGGGCCTTCTCACTCATGGGTTCCACAATTCCGGTGGTTCCCAGGATGGAGATTCCCCCCACAATGCCCAGCCGGGGATTGAAGGTCTTTTTCGCCAGGGCTTCTCCCTCCGGCGCAGAAATCACCACATCCAGTCCGCCCTGGTAGTCCGTCAAGGCCATCACCTGGGCCACATTTTCCCGGATCATCTGCCGGGGGACGGAATTGATGGCGGCTGCCCCCACCGGCTGGTTCAGTCCCAGCTTGGTCACCCGACCGACCCCTTCCCCGCCGTCGATGGAAATTCCGGGGATATCTGTCCTGGAAACCCGGGCGAAAATCAGGGTTCCGTTGGTCACATCGGGGTCGTCGCCGCTGTCTTTGCGGACGGCACAGGAAACCGCACCGTCTTGCCGGGTAATTTCCAGGATCTCCAACTGCACCGTGATACCCTTGGGTGTTTCGATAGAAATTTCTTCCTTCTTTCTTCCCGTCAGCAGCATCCAGGCTGCTGCTTTGGCGGCAGCTGCGGCGCAGGTACCGGTGGTGTAGCCCATACGCAGCTTTTTGCCGCCTTTATCGATATACACTTCCATAGCTTTACCGCATAATCTGGTAAAGCAGGGCATTGCAAATAGCTGCCGCCACGTTGCTGCCGCCCTTCCGGCCCCGGGCCACAATGTAGGGTGCCGGATCTGTCAGAATCAATTCCTTGCTCTCCACCACGTTGACAAAGCCCACCGGCACGCCGATAATCAGTGCCGGGTGCAGCGCTCCCGCTGCCATCTGCTCATGCAGGGAAATCAGCGCCGTAGGGGCATTGCCGATGGCAAAAATGCAGGGCTTTTCCAGCTGGGCTGCCCGCTCCATGGAGACGATGGCCCGGGTGATGCCCCGCTGCTTGGCCTCCGCCGCCACCTCCGGGTCGGACATGAAGCAGTGGACAGTGCCCCCCAGCTTGCCCAAAATAGTCTTGTTAATACCGGCCTTTGCCATTTGGGTGTCGGTGACAATGTCGCAGCCACCCCGGAGGGCCTCCAGGGCCTTGTCCACCGCATCCGGGGAGAAGGCCAGGTTCTCCACATAGGAAAAATCTGCGGTGGTGTGGATTACCCGCTTGATGATGGGCTCCTGCTTGGGGTCCAGTTTGGTGTCCCCCAAAATCTCCGTAATAATTTCAAAACTCCGTTTTTCGATATCACCGGGTTTGATGGTTTCCAGCATGACGATATTTCTCCTTTCGGCAGGCTTCATAGAAATTCCGGACAAATTCCGGATTGGCATAGAAATGAAAATGAGGGAATCCGGCGTAGAGGGTCCGGGTAGCAACCACCGCAGGCCACTGCTTTCCGCTGGGCTTTTCTGCCAGGAAGGCGCTTCCGTTTTCCGTGCAGTCCCAGTGGTGAAATTCATGCCCGGCAATCGCCTCTCCCGCTTTGCACAGCAGGTTATCCTTCTGGGCTGTCAGGGTCACATAACCGAACCGGGTTAATTTGCCCCGGTCAAAGCAGCTTCCTTCCACCGCTCCCACCATAGGTACGTCGGCGATGGCCCGGGTCAGATACATGAAGCCGCCGCACTCGGCAATGCAGGGAAGCCCAGAATCCAACGCTTCCCGGATGGACTGCCGCATTTGCTGATTTTGGCTGAGCTGGGGAAGATACAGTTCCGGGTACCCGCCACCCAGATACAGTCCGTCCAGGTTCTCCGGAAGGTGATTGTCTGTCAGGGGGCTGAAAGGCACCAGCTGTGCCCCCAACTCTTCCAAGGCAGTCAGATTGTCCCCATAGTAAAAGCAGAAGGCTTTGTCCTGGGCAACCCCAATGCGCACCGGCTCCTGCCGGGAAAAGGTTACTTCCTCACAGCTCAGGGCCGGGGCCGATTTTGCCAGGGTCAGCAGCCCATCCAAATCCAAAGTTTTTTCCGCCTGGGCAGCCAGGGCCTGTAATTTTTCTTTCAGGTTTTCCACTTCTCCTGCTGTAACCAGCCCCAAATGGCGGCTTTCCAGGGTGCTTTCCGGCACGGAAGGAAGAAAGCCCAGGGGCTGAATCTTTCCTGCAAATTTCTCCCGGATGGCCCGGGCCAGACCGGGATAACTTCCGGGGCTGCACCGGTTGAGAATCACGCCCTGGATCTGGTTATCCGGATACAGGCTTAAAAAGCCATGAATCACCGCCAGCACAGACATTGCCGCTCCAGCAGCATTCACCGCCAGCACCACCGGGGTGCGGGTTATTCTGGCGACTTCGTAGGTGCTGGCTTTTGTGGAATCCAGGCTCAGGCCGTCGTAAAAGCCCATGACCCCTTCCAGAATGCTCACATCGCACCCTGCGCTGTTTTTCGCCAGCAGATACCGCAGGGTATTTTCCGAAAAGAAAAAGGAATCCAGATTGGCGCTGTGGGTGCCGATAATCCGGCTGTGAAACATGGGGTCGATATAATCCGGGCCGCATTTAAACGCGCCGACCTGCATCTTCCGGTTGACCAGAGCCTGCAAAAGAGCACAGCACAGTGTGGTCTTGCCGCAGCCGCTGTTGGTGCCCGCCAGCAAAATTCTGGGTGCGGTATATTCCATAAGCATTTCCTTCTTTCCGGTTTATGAAATCTGCCCACGGGAAAGCTTCCCGTGGGCAGAATCTTTCCTGTCATCCAATGGTATCAGGCTCTTTGGCCAGAAATGGCGCTGCTGCGAAATACCAGCACCCGGTCGTACCAGATTTCCTTGCGAACGCTCCAGGCGGCGCAGGGAATTTCCTGGTTCAGCGCTGTCACAGGAACGGTAAACACCACTTCCTGCCGTTTTCCGGTCTCAGGGCAGATATGCTCTGTTTCCGGAGCCTGGGCAGCCTCCTGAGCCGTGCCCATATACACTTTTCCGTAGCCGTCACCACTCATGGTCATGGCTGCGGTCATGGTGCCGTTTTCCACGTTCAAGATGCATTTTACCACATGGAACATGGAAGAACTGGAATCCACTGTAATTTTATAGGTTCCGTCGGCAATCTGCGCAGGCAGGATTACTTCTGTAGGAACTTCGTCGACCTTATCCGGTTGGGGCAGGTGCTCACCTGCCAGAGCATCGGCCACATGGTCAACAAACATCTGCTGCACCGCAGGATATTGACCCAGCCCCTTCAATACACACTGGGTTTCATATCCGGCATTGGCAAAAACCGCTCTCCAGGTATCTTCCGCATCTCCTGCCATGTCATTGTGGGCATGGTCACCGGCCACCACCATCAGCGGCAGCAGCACCACCTTCTTGGCATCGGTTTTGCGCACATCCGCCAGCACATCCTCCACGGTAGGCTCTGCTTCTACCGTACCGATGAAGAAATTGTGGAAACCTGCCTGAATCAGCTTCTGCTGCAGCTTGGGATAGGTTGCGTTGGCCGCATGTTCCGTTCCATGGCCCATGAACACCATAGCGGTGTCACTTGTATTATAAGGCGCTGTTTCCTCTGCCAGCGCACCAATCAGCGTATCATAGTCCCGGTCCTCCACCAGCAGGGGACGTCCAACCTTCATGGAATGGAAGCACTCCCGATAAGCTCCGATTTGGGCAATCACCCCATCATACTCAATTCCGGGCATTACATGGGTGGGCTGAATCACCACGTCCCGGACGCCGTCGGCAATCAGCCGTTCCATGGCCTGCTTGACATTGTCGATTTCCAGCTGATCCCGTTCTTTCAGAATATCCAGAATAATCTGGCTGGTAAAGGCCCGGCGGATTTCATATTGGGGATAGGCTTTCTCAATGGCCCGCTCCACAGCGCCGATGGTCAGGTCCCGGTTATCGTTATAGCTGGTTCCAAAGGATACCACCAGCAGCACCGGCTGGACAGTCTTCATCTGTCCGTTTCCCTGGCCAATGGCTTCCGGAAAGGTACACACTTCTTTTGCAAAACGGTTCATCTTTGTCCTCCGTTGTAAGTTTGACTGGTTTCCTCCGCTTTTGACATACCTCAAAAAGCAGAAGGAATCCCGGATGCCGGAGCATGTCTCACCGGCATCCGGTTTGTTACGCCTCCGGAAAGCCGCCGCAGTCCGGAGCGGATACCACCTGTCCCGGGTGGACGGAATGGCCGTTGGGCAATCTGCCATGCCGGATGCTGGCCGCAAGGGGGTTACGACCACAAAAACGGTCGGAGCAAACCCTGACTCGGGCTGCTCCGGCCGTTTTTCCGTAAGCAAAACACACCTGCCCATCCCTGGACACGAGGACAGACAGACCTTTCACATTCAAGCAGGTCTCCTGACTTACGCATCCACAGCCCGGCACAGCCTTCTCGGGAAAGTTCCCAATGGCCGACTTTCGTCCTATGCCGGGCCTCCACGCATACAGTGGCGGCACCGTTCCGGATTCCCACCGGATTCCCTATTCTCCGCCCATTTTCAACGAAATCCGGCGGCACTTGAATGGGTATTCACTTAATCATAGAATACTCGTCTTTTCTTTGTTTGTCAAGTGAAATCCACCCATTTCCCCAGGGGCACAAAAGGGAACCGGGACCGCCGAAGGGCAGTCCCGGTTGTGTATTTTTCTCTTACTTGCCTGCAAATTCCTTGGCTACTTCCACGATGTGCTCTGCGCTC
>CALXDU010000028.1 GCA_944387145.1 uncultured Oscillospiraceae bacterium
AGCCTGCTGCCGCCACAAATAAACTTTGCTCTATTCGCACCCGAAATGGAGTTTACACAGAATTTGGGATTGACCCGATTTTTCCGCTCCAATCAATTTTTCGTTCTGTAGAGTTTCACTGTCCTGTTTCAGACCAAAGTCAATGACCCGTTTGGCATAGGGCTTAGATTTGCCGAGATCCCAATCTGCCCACCAGAGAATTTTATGTATGCCCTTTTCGAAATCAAAATAGATACCCCAATCGCCGTCGTAGTCTACCTGGTATTCGTAGACCGCTGCGGCGATCTTCTTTTTATTCTCGAATTTATTCTTCTGCTTTACTGATATGGCACGCAGTTTTTCGTTTTTAAACATTTGCCGATCCAAATTCTCCATCGACTTTCTATAGGCCTGTTCAGCTCCATCCGCTGTGGTAACGTTGTAAACCGTACCCAGGTTGTCAAAGGTGAGACGTTCCTTCTTTTTCACATAGCCGCAGATCATACAAATAGCTTTCCGGTTCTCCAGGAAATACCGATCTTGTGGGGATGGTTTTTCAAAGCCTTCCTGGACTGCCATCTGCATATGGTCATCGGTAATGCTTTTTACAAAGTCCCAGTACGTGCTAGGCCTGTGGCTCTCGGTCTCTTCCCCATTTTTCATTTTCGTAGGACACTTTTAATCTTTTATTCTTCAGAATTACCTTCTGCCTCTCTCCTCTTAGCGTCCATCCGTTCTCTTAAACGCTGCATATCCACCAGGGGATATGTGTAACGCCAGTGATCATACTCCTCTTTTGTGATTTCTCCGGACTTATATTTCTTAGATTCCCGAAGCCAATCTCTGCATATATACGAAGTTGCAAAACCTTTTGGATCATAAATGTTGAATCTCAGGCACATCTCACCATTGATCTCATCAATATATATTCCACGTAGATCCTCTAAGGTAAAAAAGGTGTGCATCAATCCCTGGTCAGTGTCGATGTCCGGCACTGTCAGCGCCCGCGGGGCTACATCCAATGCATATGCCAACCGTTTCGTCATATCTGGTTTTGGGGTTCTTGTACCGTTTTCATACTGTGCCAGCCGCACATCGGCAGAGCGTTCCGGAAAGCCAACCATCATACCAAGCGTTTTCATAGTCATACCACGAAGATTTCGGAAAAAACGAATTCGCTCAGCAATTGCCATAGTAATCACTCCCAACATATTTATCAAATCATTAGTAAGACAAGGATAGCAGACCTGTTTAGAATCGTCAAGATTATGGAAGCAAATTTGTTTAATATTTCTTCATGTATCTAACTTGACTTAAACGCACTAGTATAGTATAATGCAGATATTAAGCAAATTTGCTTATACTCTTTTTAGGAGGAAAGCGTGGAAAACACATGATAGAAGGTAAAAGAAACGTCCGCCCCGGTCCCATCTGTTGGCGCAGATGGAGGGCAGCCGTCCAAAACGTACACATCAATTGTAGCAGAACACCAGACAGATTACGCTCTGATCTGTCGCCAAACCCTGCCGCGCGACGATGCGCGACGATTGCGACGATGTTTTTTGGGGTAGTATCTTATCGACGAATCGTCGCACAGAGAGAAAACTGCCCCAAAAACTGGAACCAGCTTATCCCTTTCGTATGATATAAAATATAATTATTGCAAAAATAATGCAAACTCCGTGATAAAGACGAAAGAGAAAAATCCTGCTATAGTTACACCAGCCGATCAGCAATGGACCGAACTGGGACAAATGTCTAAAAATTGTCCACTGTAAAACAAAGGGGTTATTCTGAACCGGTGCAGCAAGGAAAGCGCATGATCCGTCTGACCTGTAGTTCATTGCCCCACGCAAAAGCGACTGCCCCGAGTCATAGGGGGCAGCTGCCGGTAATCTACTCTTTGTTTTTTGTGTCTTCTTTTCTCCAGGGAATATAGGTAGGCATATGCGCAGAGCCATCAGAAGTGTATGGCCAATTGAGTTTCCACTCAAAGTATTCATCTCTTGTAATCTTTTTGGCCAAGAGCTCTTGCTGTCGGACAAGCCATTCCTGCATATAGCGGTCTACCGATCCGTATCGGAAATAGATACCTACAGGAGGCCGAGCCGGCCAGTCGTCACTGTCATTATAGCGGACTGCAGTATCCTCGGAATTCGTACGCCAGATAGGATTACACGTGAGCTGAAATAAGCGGATTGAGCCGGGAGATGCTTCATCTAGCCAAAAAAGAGTTCTCAAAAGATCTTCGGCACAGCCAATGGGAAGTCCGCAAAAGTTATACGGATTTACATGGAGAACCTCCGCCATTTTATCCAGCAATTCCTTTTTTGGAACCCGATAATTGGTCTCATACTGAGCAATACGATTATCGGCCCCTTTTTCGTCCAGACCAATGGCAATTCCCAATTCTTTTTGTGTCATACCGCGAAATGTGCGGATTCTCTTTATTTTATCGCCCAGCGTCATTTCTTACACCACCTTTAGAGTCAGTATACCACAGCAACTTGTCCCGCGCAACAGAAAGTTAACAAAAAAGCGCATGGTCTTACTTGACATTCGCAAATTTGCGAATATAATATGATTATAAACATTCGCTTATTTGCGAATGTTTCTATTAAGGAGGTGAGCGTCTTTTAAGATCATTGAGACATCCATAAACAACAAAGGAGGAATTTGATGAACCACAAAGAAATAGAAACGACCGCCCGGAACCCATCTGTTGGCACAGATGGAGGGCAGTCGTCCAAAACGTACACACCAATTTCAGCAGAAACAGCAGACAGATTACACTCCGATCTGTCGTCGAAACCCCGCCGCGCGACGGTTGCGACGATTGCGACGGTGATTTTGGGGGCGGTAGTTTTATCGTCGCACCGTCGCGGAGGGAAAAAGGCGGTAGCTGGCGGCCTTCTGAAACACGAGAAAATCAAGTTTGAAGCTGTCGCATGATATAAAACATAAATCTTGTAAAAATGGTGTAAACTCCGAGATCAAGACGAAACGGAAAAATCCTGCTATAGTCATACCAGGCGGACGGCAATGGACTGTCTGAGACAGACGATGCGCAGGGTCTGCATCTGGAAGGGCATTCCAGAAAACAAAAATGCCCGTGTACCTTGAAAATTGAACAGAGATGTCAAGCGCATTTGTAACTCGGCAACCGCTTGACATTCACTCAGCAATTTCCAATCATAGCGTTCCGTCGTTGGGCGCATCCCCGTCCGACGACTTTTTATATCGCAGAAAGAGGGTGAAAAAAGCAGATTTTCTGAACGGAGTCACACAATCGAGGGGAAAGGAGAAGCAATGTCAATAACAAAAGAAACGACCGCCCGGAACCCATCTGTTGGCGCAGATGGAGGGCAGCCGTCCAAAACGTACACGCTCAGTATAGCAGAAACAGACGCTGAGTTCAATGAAAACTTTTCAGATTCCCCGGACTTTTTTCAAAAACTCCAGCGAGCCCAGGACCCGGACTTCCTGAACACCGTCTCCTACAACGAACTGATGGAAGAGTCCTTGCCCTGCCGGAGGGCTGTCATAGAGGGCCTTCTGGGCACCGGGGTCTACATGCTGGTGGGCGCACCAAAAATCGGCAAGTCCTTCTTGGTGGCTCTGATTGCCTACCGGGTCAGCACCGGCACCGACCTCTGGGGCTACCGGGTTCATGGCGGCACCGTCCTGTACCTGGCCCTGGAGGATGACAAGAAGCGGCTCCAGGAGCGCATGGCCAGGATGTTTGGCGTAGAGGGCAGCGACAACCTGCACTTTGCCACCCATGGCCTTCTGGAATAAGGAAAAAACGAAAGTACAGCCCCTTCCGGAACAGGAACTTGCCCCCGCGGAAACGGCTCCGCCGGTTCCGGCCCCAGTGCCACCGATGCCGGAACCTCTGCCCCCTCAGGAACAACCGCCTGCCAAACCAGCGAAAAAGCAAAAGCCCGCCCCCAACCGCAAGCGGCCCTTTGATGCCCACGTCTGGTTCAGCGAAGCGGAGCAGCGGAAGCTGGAACGGCGGGTAGAACAGTCGGGCCTTTCCAAAGGGGTGTTCATCCGCAAGGCGGCACTGGAAAATCCGATTGTAATTGACCCGGAAAAAGAAAAATTATTGTCCGCCGTGAACAAGATGACAGCGGAACTGAAATACATCCATGCAGAACTAGGGCGGCAAGGGGGCCTTCTGAAAATGGCCATCAAGCCTAATGAAGGTCAGCGCCAGGCACATCCGGAAGAGTGGAATCTTCTGGTCCAGACCAACCACGACCTGGTACGGACCCAGAAACTGGTTTGGAAAACCATGGAGGCCGTCAATGGCTATTTTAAAGCACACCAGTTCTAAAAACGCTGCCTACAGCGACGCCCTGGACTACCTGAAATACCGGCACCGGGAGGATTCCAAAACCGGGCTTTACGAGCCCATCCTGGATGAATACGGACTGCTCCAGGAGCGGGAAAACTACGCCATCTGTGCCCTGGACGGGTACGGGCGGGAAATGGACCCGGAGAGCTGGGCTGGGGCCTGCATGGAAACCAACATCCGCTTTGGCAAAAACAACACCAAGGCAGAGCGCAAACAGCACATTTATATCATCAGCCATCCGGAAGCAGATGTGCCGCTTCTGACCAAAGAGGATCTGCTGGAGGAAGGCAAAGCCTTCGTCCGGGAGAACCTCCCCGGGTACGAAGCCCTGATTGCCGTCCACATGGACACGGACAATCCCCACATTCATGTGGCAATCAACTCTGTTCGGTCAGTAGCCCGGGAGGAACGGCCCTGGATGATCCATGATGAAGGGGGCCAGGTACTCCGGTGCGAAATCAGCGCCGGAGGAAAGCACCAGGACAACCCCACCTTCCGGCACCACTGCCAAGACTGGCTGCTGGCCTACACCAGAAGCCATGGACTTGCCCAGGAGGACAACAACCGGGTGGAAGAGCAGCGCAAGCAGCGAAGAAAAGAATCCCGCTATAATGTGCTGAAAAATCAGATTCTGTTTGCCACCATGGACAGCTACACCATGGAGCAGCTGAAAGATGCCCTGAAGAAAAAGTATGACATCGACCTGATCCGCCGGGGCAGTACCTACAGTGTCCGCCTGCCAGGGGCCAAACGGAACATCCGGCTGGACACCGTGGGCCTTCCCAAAGATTTGCTCTACTCCGCAATCGGAAAGAACCGGCGCGGTGAAGCAGAACTTCGGCAGCAGGAAGCGCAGTACTACGAAAAGAAGAAATACATCCATTGGCTCCGGGAACGGCGGCTGAAAAACAATGCCAAGGCAGAGGACGCCATTGCGGACGCTGCAGCGCTGATTGCTGGAAAGATTGGCCCTGGTTATGAGAAAGAGCACTTCCGGGAGCTCCATGATCTGATCAGGCAGGTCACCTACCTGGAACGGGATTTGCAGACAGAGAAAGAGAAGTTAGACCGGCTGCTGGAACGGTGGGACAGCTACGAGAATCCCGAAGTGCCTGACCAGGAGCGGCTCCGGCACGGCAGTTACCTCCGCTGGTGCGGCTGTGATCCGGATGCGCCGGAAGAACGCGGGGAACTCCAATGGGAACGGGATGTGGTAGACCTGCAAATCCAGGAGGCCGTTTCCCTCCGGGAGGCGTTGGCAGAATCGGCAGACCAGTGGCAGGATCAAGCCCGGGAAACCCGATTCCGGTACCAACGGGAGTGGAATCTGGCCCGGGAAGAGCAGCTGCGAAACCAGCTGGGGCATATCCGGGAGAACCGGAAGAAGCTCAGCCGGATCGCCTACAACTGCCAGAAGGCGGCAGACCGGCGAATCTACAACAAGGACTATCTTGCCAAGGCGGAGCATTTCCGGTCCCTGTGGTACCAGAAATTGAGTGAAGAGAAAGAGATGAAGGCCCGCATCCGGGATCTGAAACAGACCCGGAAGGAGCAGGAAAGACTGCACCGGGCAAGAGCCCGAGAAAGATAAAACACTAGCCGGAGGCCGTCGGGGATTGGGGGAACACCCAACAGGCCCTGGGTGGGGAAAGAATTTTCCTCACTTAGGGATCCTGTTCTCCCATATCCCGCACACTCCCCTCCCCGGCTATTTCCCAATGGCATGACAACCAAGAACAATCAATCACTACTAAGAGGAAAAGGAGACTCATATGAAAGCAATGTTTACATCGATCGAGCAGCTGCCTGTCACCCTGAACGCCACCCAGCTGGCCCAGGTACTGGGAATCTCCCGGGCCAACGCCTACAGTCTGATGCACAGTCAGGATTTCCCCACCCTGAAGATCGGCAAACGCATGGTCGTACCAAAGGATAAGCTGATGACCTGGATGGAGAAAAATACGAATTCCGTCGCCTAGAACCTTGAGAACCGGCTGCCGTTATGGTATGATAAATATGCAGAACCGGTAACAGGCAGCCGGTTTACTGCCTACAGCAATACGCTGAATTTATGAAAATTGGAGGTTAATCAAATGCCTAGAAGACGCCTGCAAGGTGAGGGCACCTATCGAAAGCGCCCCAACGGTTTGTGGGAATGGCAGATCATGCTGGGTTATCACCCGGATGGCCGCCGAAACATTAAAAGTCTTTATGCTAGAACACAGCAAGAATTGCGCAAAAAAGTGAAACAGTTTCAAGACGAGCTCCGGGCCAAGCCCCACTTGAGCCGTGTGATGCCCTTCTCCCAATGGGCTGACACCTGGTACGAAGGAATGCAGGGGCAGGTCAGCGACACCACCTTTGCCAGCTACGCCTACACCATCCGGATTTTAAAGGAGCATTTCGGGGATACCAGGCTGGAGGACATCAAAGCCATCCATGTGGAGGCATTCCTGAAAGAAATGGTTGCAGCGGGCAAGTCCAAATCCTACATCTCCAAGATCCGGGGTATGATGTTCCAGATCATGAAAAAGGCTGAGGCCAATGAGCTGATCATCAAGAATCCCGTTGCCGTGGCCGACAAAATCAAAACCGCAGATCTGGAACCTTCCAAAAAAGATTCCTTCACTGCGGCGGAAATCCAGCGGATGTTGGAGCGGCTGCCCATGGATCGGATGGGCATGAGCATCCGGCTCATGTTGGGCACCGGTATGCGGACCCAGGAGATCATGGCCTTGCAGCCCCATCACATTGCGAAAGATGGCTCTTCTATCCAAATCCGGCAAGCTGTCACCATGTCCAAGGGAACGCCCAAAATCGGCCCACCCAAGACGAAAACCAGCTACCGGAACATCCCGGTGCCGGAGGGCCTGCGAGACGTTGCCATGGCCTTTCGCAAGACGGATCACACCTATATCTGGCACGGCGAAAAAACGGAGCTGTGCAATCCCAGCACCTTCCGCCGCCAGTTTGCCATTGCACTGGCGAAGGTGGGCGATGTCCGGATACTTTCCCCGCATTGCTGCCGACACACCTACATCTCCCATCTGCAATCCATGGGTGTGGACATTCAGACCATTCAGAGTCTGTCCGGCCATGCGGACATCGACATGACGGAGCATTATCTGCATGTGCAGGACGAGGTGAAGGTCTCCGCAGTTGCCAAACTTGATCGTATCTTTCACTGAAAAAATGCGTCAATAATTTTTGCTTCTGTCCATATAGAATCATGGGTTCCGAAATGAATACAGTACTTCCCCGGGAGTTCATTCTGGTATGATTCCGGTACGCTCTGACTTTTTGGCTCAAAAAGTTAGAAAAACGGCTGAAATCTTACGATTTCAGCCGTTTTTGGTCCGAGTGTCGAGATTCGAACTCGAGGCCTCTTGAACCCCATTCAAGCGCGATACCAAACTTCGCCACACCCGGATATTTACTTGCGCCTCTTGGCGACTTCGATATATTAGCACACTTTGCCGAAAAATGCAAGCATTATTTTTCATTTTTTCAAAAATTTTTTCCTCCACAAATCCTTCTGTGTTTTCCGGATTTGTGGAGGACTTTTCTGCATTTTCCCAATTATTGTGCGGGCTTATAGAAATAGATGCCGGAACCGGACAGACAAATCTTTTCCGGATGGGATGCCTGGGTGGCTTCCGCTGTCAGATTCATCAGACTTCTTGTTGCGGACACCACATGTACCTTGACAATCACGCTCTCTCCGGGCATGAGGGGGCGGTGATAATCAATCTCCATCTGTACCGTGGGTGCAGTGCCCTCTCCGGGTTTCAGGCAGTAAGAAACAAAACCCATGGCCTGATCCAAAATAGTAGCGCACAGGCCCCCATGCAGCGTTCCGGCAAAATTGCGCATCCAGGGCGCAGTCTCGCAGGACATCACATAGTCGCCCTTCTCCGGGTCGCACTCCAACAGCGTAAAATGCATCATGTCCCCGATACTGCCGGGAACTTCCCGGGTAATTTCCGCAATGCGGTTGCGGACCCGGGTTTCCATATCATTCGCCACGTTCACTGCTAACGACCTTTCCCATGTTCCACAGATATGCCACAGACTTCTCTGCTTCCTTCTTTTCTTCTTCCGTATTGTATTCCACATAAACCGTGTGGGCGCTGCAATCGGCGCATTCCACCTGGACGCACCAGCCGCCCTCGTGCATCAGCATACCTGCCCCCCGGCAAATGGGGCACTCTTCCAGCAAAATCATATTATCCATTTTCTTTTTCTCCTTATCTGAATACCGTTTCTTCGGCATCGTATAGTTCCAACCGGCAGCAGCGGACAAAATCCGGGGCGCACTCCGGCAGATATTTGGTTATGGCCACTGCAATCAGCATGGGGTTCAAAGTGGGATTCTGGCAGCAAATCCGGCACTGCAGCGTCAGTTCCCCTGGTTCACCGGCAAAAATCTCCATACTGCGAATCAAAGGCGCAATGTTCTGCGGGGTGAGCCCCTGCTTGCCTTTCTTTTCCACCACCACTTCCTCCTGGGAAAACAGGGTCTGAATCTTTTCCCCGGCACTTTCCGGGACGCCGGAATCATATTCCAGAACCAGCTGGCAATCCATCAGGGACAGTTCTTTCAGCTTGCGTCCGTTGTCGTAAACTTCCAGCACCCGAACGCCGTCAATCAAGGCTTCATTCAGCCGGGAACAGATTTCTTCACCGGAAAGGGCTTCCCCTTCCAGATCGAAGTCCAGCAGTTCGCACCGGCTTTCCATTCCCAGACTCATGGGCAGGGCGATGGACACGGAGGGTCTGGGATTGAATCCGTGGGTATGGGTCAAGGGCAGTCCCGCCCGCTTGAACCCGCGCTGGAACAGGCGCATCAGGTCAAGATGGGAAATATAGGCTGCGCTGCCTACCTTCTCAAACAATGCTCTAAGCATCGCAAGCCACCTCCTTCAACAGGCCATTGGCACCGCATCCGGCGCAGCCATGGCGGCAGTCCGGGGTGACGGTACCTGCATAGGCCCGTTTCCGTTCCAGCCGCAGAAATTTCTTGGTCACGCCCACATCAATGGTGTCCCAGGGGAGGATTTCTTCCTCATCATAACCCCGAACGGTGTAGAAGTCCGGGTCCACGCCGCACTTCTGGAAGGCATCGAACCACTTTGCATAGTTGAAATATTCATCCCAGCCATCCAGTCGGGCACCGCTGGCAACCGCTGTTTCCAGCACAGGCCCCAATCGGCGATCCCCCCGGGCAAACACCGCCTCCAGACGGCTCAGATCCGGACTGTGGTAGTCGTACTCAATGGACTTGGAATAGAAATGGGATTTCAGGAGTTTGCACCGGCGCAGGTATTCCTGGGGGGTAATCTGCTTTTCCCACTGGAATGGGGTATGGGGCTTGGGGACAAAGTACGCCGTTGCCACATGCACCCGCAGGCCCCGCTTCTTATTCACGGCGTTGGCCTTCCACTCCTGAATTACCTTGTACACCAGCTCCGCAATGCCCAGCACATCTTCGTCGGTTTCCGTGGGCAGTCCCAGCATAAAGTACAGCTTGACACTGTTCCAGCCGCCGGCAAAGGCCCGGGAGCAGGTGGTGAGAATTTCTTCTTCCGTCAGGTTCTTGTTGATGACGTCCCGGAGCCGCTGGGTGCCGGCTTCCGGCGCAAAGGTCAGGCCGCTTTTGCGGACGGTCTGCAATTTCTCCATCAGTTCCCGGGAGAAGTTATCCGCCCGGAGCGAAGGCACCGACAGATTGATCTTCTGCTGGGCGCAATAAGGCAGCAGCATGTCCGTCAGCTCTTTCAGTCCCCGGTAATCCGAGGTGGACAGGCTGGAAATGGTGATTTCATTGTTGCCAGAATGTTCCAGCGTCTCCACCGCCTGGCGATAGAGCACCTCCGGGCTTTTCTTCCGTACCGGGCGGCAGCTGAAACCCGCCTGGCAGAACCGGCAGCCCCGGATGCAGCCCCGGAACACCTCCAGATTGGCCCGATCATGGACAATTTCCGTAGAGGGAACGATCATTTTGGTAGGGAAATAGGCCTTGTCCAGATCTTCCACAATCCGCTTGGTCACCACTTCCGGTGCGTCTTCCAAAGGCACAATGGCTGACAGCGTACCGTCCTCGTGGTATTCATGGCGGTAGAAGCTGGGGACATAGACCCCGGGAATTTTCGCCACAGCGTGGAGGAAGGCATCCTTGCTCCAGCCTTCTGCTTTGGCCTGGTCGTACAGGGATACAATTTCCACCGTACTATCCTCCCCTTCTCCCAGGGAGAAGAAATCGATAAAGTCCGCCAGCGGTTCCGGGTTGAAAGCGCAGACGCCTCCGGCAAAGACAATATTTTTCAGGTCGTGCCGATCCTTGGACCGGAGGGGAACCCCTGCCAGATTCAGCATGTTCAGAATATTGGAATAGGCCATTTCGTAGCCGATGGTAAAGGCGATCATGTCAAAATCCTTCACCGGACTTTGGCTCTCCAGGGCCCACAGCGGAAGATTGTGCTGGCGCATAGCATCTTCCATGTCCCCCCAGGGGGCAAAGACCCGCTCGCACCAGATGCCCTCCATCTCGTTCATCACGCCATAAAGAATCCGCATACCCACATTGGACATGCCAATTTCATAGGTATCCGGAAAACAGAACGCAACCCGGACGCGCACAGCATCCAGATTCTTCTTTACCTCGCCCCATTCTCCGCCGGTGTACCGGGCTGGTTTCTGCACCGTGGGAAGAATGCGCAGTTTCAGTTCGGTCATAGTGTTACCTCTTTGTCAATGGTAGCCCTATTGTACCCCGAAATGGCCCGGTTTTCAAGGTTTTTTTCGTGAAATCGCCTTGAGAATCCACACTTGGGCAAAAATCAGCGGGCCGATTCCCAGATGCAGCGCCAGGCTGGCCCATAATGCGGCAGCTGCGATGGCCGCCAGGGTTATGCGCTGAATCCAAAGGGCCAGTTTTTCCCCTTTCTCCGGGCAGAGCATCTGAAGTCCGGTTTCCAGCATCCGACCCCCATCCAAAGGAAAGATTGGCAGCAGATTGAAAAGGCCCTGCACCCCGGCGCAAATTGCCACTTTGGGAAAGCTCCGGCACAGGGCAAACAACACAATACTTCCCACCGGCCCCGCCAGGATTGCCAGCAGCGAAGCCCCTGGTTCCAGGTTGGAAGCGTCCATCACCGCTGCGGCAGCGCCGATGCGAACATGTCCCACCCTGCCGCCCAAAAGCCAGACCGCCCCCAGGTGGAACAGTTCATGCACCGCTGCCGCCACCAATGCCGCCGCCAGCCATGGCAGCGGCAGCACCAGAATCAGAAGCGCTGCCAGAATCAAAGCACCGCTGTCAATGCAAACCAATTTCCCCATTCTCCAAAATACTGCGGCAAAAATTCTCCAATGCGCCGGACAACTGCTCTCCCGCTTGCAATTCTGCCGCAAAATCCTCCAATGCCGCTACTGTCACCGCTGCGTCCCCAGGCAGCAGCAATTTTTGCATCACCTGTGCGCCTTCCGGCCAGAAGCGAACAGTCAGCACGACAAAAGCCAGCAGCCATCCGCACAGCATCAGGGAAAACGGTACAGGCTTCTTTTTCGGCCGCTTTTCCGGATTTCCCGGATACACCACCTGGTAGCTCATGGTATCACCTCAAATCAGCCTATGCCGCCCAGCGCAGAGAAATGTGTACAAGGTATTGACAAAAAATGACAAGCATGTTAATATGAGTCCCAAAGTGAATACCTACAGACGAAGCGCCCAGGAAAAACCCTTGCGGTTTGCCGAAGAAGTAACACTTTCAGGCGTCTGAATCAGACAAAGACTGTGCGTGGATGTAACTCTGGAGAATCTCAGTATTGGGTGCCGAAGGGGCAAAATGGCAGGTTGGCTGCCGTTAATCTCTCAGGCAAAAGGACAGAGAATACAGGCAAATTTTTCTGCCTGTTTTGGTGGGCGAGAGTCCATCTTTTCTTCGGAGCAGTCTATTGACTGGTCCGGTTTTTTATTTTTAGGAGGAAATGAAACTATGGCAGACATCATGAAGCCCCTGGAAGAAGCACTTTTCCCCATTGTAGCCAACATCAACGTGTACCTGTCCAACTACATTCTGGTCTTTCTGCTCATCGGCGTGGGCCTGTGGTACAGCATCCGCACCCGGTTTGTCCAGGTCCGGTGCCTTGGAGAGGGCATGAAAAAGGTATTCGGCACCCTGTCGCTGAAGGGTGATAAACAGGAACACGGTATGAGTTCCTTCCAGGCCCTGGCCACCGCCATTGCCGCTCAGGTGGGTACCGGCAATATCGTCGGCTCCGCCGGCGCCATCCTCATTGGCGGCCCCGGCGCCATTTTCTGGATGTGGGTAATTGCTTTCTTCGGCATGGCCACCATCTATGCGGAAGCTACCCTGGCTATCCAGACCCGGCAAAAGGGTGCAGACGGTGTCTACCACGGCGGCCCGGTGTATTATATCACCACTGCTTTTAAAAACGGGTTCGGTAAATTCCTGGCAGGTTTCTTCGCCGTTGCCATCATTCTGGCTCTGGGCTTCATGGGCTGCATGGTTCAGTCCAACTCCATCAGCTCCACCTTCGCCACCGCTTTCCACATTCCCGGTTGGATTGTAGGTGTGGTACTGGTCATTGTCTGCGGCTTTATTTTCCTGGGCGGTGTTCAGCGGCTGGCATCCGTCACGGAGAAACTGGTGCCCATCATGGCGCTGATCTTCCTGCTGGGTGCCGTAATTGCACTGATTATCCGGATTCAGTACATCCCCGCCACCTTCGCCATGATTTTCCGCTATGCCTTCCAGCCCCAGGCTATCATTGGCGGCGGATTTGCTTATGCACTGAAAGAAGCCATCAGCCAGGGTGCCAAGCGGGGTCTGTTCTCCAATGAAGCCGGTATGGGCTCCACTCCCCACGCCCACGCTCAGGCCAATGTTTCCGATCCCCACGATCAGGGTATCGTGGCTATGGTCGGTGTCTTCATTGACACCTTTGTGGTTCTGACCCTGAATGCGCTGGTCATCATCGCCACCCTCTACACCACTGATGGCCCTCTGGCCAACGGTTATGTGGGCGATGTCACCGCCGTGCTGAACAAAACCAATCTGGCACAGACTGCTTTCGGCACCATTTATGGCGAAACCGCCGGCTCCATGTTCGTTGCCGTGTGTCTGTTCTTCTTCGCCTTCTCTACCATCCTGGGCTGGAACCTGTTTGGTAAGATCAACGCCAATTACCTGTTCGGACAGAAGGGCATCAAGGTTTACATGGTGATTGCCCTGGTATTCATTTTCCTGGGCACCCTGATGTCCAATGATCTGGTTTGGGAACTGACGGATATGTTCAACAATCTGATGGTTATTCCCAACGCCATTGCCCTGTTCGCCCTGACCAAGATGGTTCTGAAAACCACCAAGGGTCTGAAATGACACGTTTCATGCCCTGGCATCGACAAAAATGCCAGGGCATTTACTTTTGGGGCCTCTCCCACAGGCTAGAAACAGTCCCCCGGACTGTTTGTTTAACGCCCTTTCGAGTTCCGCCGCTCGCATAAAAAGACAGCGATACCCAATGGGCAATCGCAACGGCAGTTACGTTTCCGAGCCTCCGGCTTGGGGGACTCTCCCACGGGCTAAAAACAGTCCACTTCTGTTTTCTTAACGCCCTTTCGAGTTCCGCCACTCACATAAAAAGCCAGCGATACCCAATGGGCAATCGCAACGGCAGTTACGTTTCCAAGCCTTCGGCTTGGGGGACTCTCCCACGGGCTACAAACAGTCCCCCGGACTGTTTGTTTAACGCCCTTTCGAGCCCCGCCTCTAGCATAAAAAAACTGTGATGCCCAATGGGTATCACAGTTTTTTGGTGCGAGAGATGGGACTCGAACCCACACGGCATAACCACACGCACCTCAAACGTGCTTGTCTACCATTCCAACACTCTCGCAAAGATTCCTGATTATTATAGCCACTGGGGCAGAATTTGTCAATACTTTTTTCCCAAACCCTTGCAAGTTCCTCCCGGTTCTGCTACACTATAAAAAATACAAATGAGGTGTTGGGAAATGGTTCGTTTTTTTGTAACTGCGGAGCAGCTTTGTTCCGATTCCCCGGTACTGACAGGAGAAAATGCCCAGCATGCCAAGGTGCTGCGGCTGCAAGCGAAGGAAACGCTGCTGCTGTGTGACGGACAGGGGCAGGAATGTCTGTGCAAGATTACCGGCGTACAGGGTCAGGAGTATCAGCTCCAGGTTCTGTCCCGACAGGCATCGGAATCAGAAGCTGCCGTGCAGGTGAGCATCTACATGGCCTTCTCCAAAGGGGACAAACTGGAGCATGTGATTCAAAAGGCTACGGAACTGGGGGCTTACGAAATCATTGCATTCCCTTCTGCCCGGTGTGTGTCCCGGCCGGATGAAAAAAGCCTGAAAAAGAAACTGGAGCGCTGGCAGAAAATTGCCGCCTCCGCTGCTGAGCAGTCCGGCCGTGGCAGGATTCCCCAGGTTTTGGTACTGGGAAGCTACAAGCAGGTGCTGGAGCGGGCTGCTCAGGCGGACAAGGCCCTGCTGTTTTACGAAAATGAGCAGGCGTTTACCCTCAAGCAGGCATTGCAGGGTTCCTACCATACAGTCAGCCTGTTGACCGGCCCGGAAGGCGGGCTGGAGGAATCCGAGGTAGAACTGGCCCGGAGCGCTGGGTTGCAGATCTGCACCCTGGGCAAGCGGATTCTGCGATGTGAAACCGCTCCCTTGTGCGCTCTCTCTGCCGTGATGTACGACGCAGGCGAATTTTAAGAGAAAATGGTCAGGAATGGGATTTCCCTTTCCTGACCATCTTTTTTAGCCTTTGCGCAGAATCACTTCGCCGCTCATGGATTCTACAGAAATCTTACACCGTCCGTTGCCGCAGACATACCGATTACCCTGGGTGGTGGTGTCAAACTCGGAGGCAAAGGACGCTTTCATGGATTCCACGGACACGGTAAACCCGGCATCTTCCGGCAGGGTAATATCCATCAGGCCGGACATGGTTTCCAGATCCATTTCTTCCGGTACATTGCTCAGCTTGGCATAGACACTGGCAGAAGCCGCCTCGCAGTCAAAGTCCCGGAGGCTTCCGGTAAAGTACACATCTCCGGAAGCGGTATTCACATCCAGAGAATCCACGGTGCAGTCGGTAAAATTACACTCGCCACTGGCACCATTAAACTCCAGATCCCGGACCGTCAGCCCCTGAATCTCCACTTTGGCAGAAGCCACGTCAATTTCCAGATCCTCGCAAGCCCAGGACGCGGGCACAACCACCGTCAAATCCTTGCTCAGTTCTCCTTGAATTCCCAATCCCAGGAAGGATTGGGTTCCCTGGGCAAAGGCAATGCTCAGCTTCTCTTCCTTCTGGCGAACCTGCATCACATAGTCAGCGTCGGTAACGCCGGATTCCGAAATCTGAATCTCCGCTACATCTCCGCTCTGAATCAGAATGTTGCCGGAAACCCACTCAATTTCCAGTTCCCGGATGCCAGCAGCAGGAACTGTCGTCACATCGTCCTGGGTATTGACCTGTGCCGGGACGGATGCTTCGGTATTTTTCGGCACGCGAGTGGTTTCGTCAGGCGGCTGGATGTTATTCACTTTCTCTGTCTCCATGATCTGGGTCACAGAAACAGAGCTGGACTTATACATCTGGAATGCAGCGGAGCCCAGCAGTACACTTCCCAGGATTCCCAGCAGCAGAACAATCACGACGCTCCACAGAATAATCCGTAAAATCGCATTATGTTTCATGGTTGTTTTCCTCCTTCAAGTCTAAAATGGCCCGAATCAATCCCTGCACCGCACCAATCAGCGGGAAAATCAGCCAGGTGATGTACCAGGCGTGCGTACGGAAGCTGATCAGCAGGTAGGCCGCAAAGCCCGCCACCCAGATTACGGTGTTGATGCTCTTTTGCAGCTCTTCCTTCGGTCCGGCAGGTCGGCTGTCCCAAGTATCATCTGTATCCTGATCTTCTTTTTTCGCACCAATCATCATCATTGCTGTAGCCACCGCTACCATGACCAGCAGGCCACACAGCCCAATCACTTCCATTCCCATTTCACTGAGCAGAAACAGCGGTATCGGACAGAGAATGTACAGCGCAATGGCAATGGCCCGCAGTGCCTTTTTCGCAGGCGTATCCCTGTCGTCTTTTGTTTTGACCGGAGATTCCGGGCAAGGCCGTCCCTGGGGAGTTCCGCTGAGAATGTCGTTGACATCTCCGATGCCCTTAATCGCCATCCGGTAGGCTGTCTCCGGGGAACGTCCCTCGGCAATCAGGTCGTCATAGCGATCCAGAGTGTTCTGCAAAATTTCCTGTTTCATTTCTTCGCTATCCGGCGCACCCGCAAAAAGCAGCTGTACATATTGGATCAGTTTGTCTCTCATTTCCATTCCTCCACTTCCAGAAGTTTGTCCATAATTTCCTTGGTCTCCTGCCACTCCTCCAAAAGTTTTTGGCAAGTCTGCCTCCCCGTCTGGGTAATGGCGTAGTATCGCCGTCGGGCACCTACCCCGCTATTGCCCCAGTAGGAGGTAATGCAGCCGATTTCCTCCAACCGTTTAAAGGCGGTGTAGAGGGTGGCTTCCTTCAGTTCAAACCGGCCGGAGGAGAGGGTGGAAATCACTTTGTTGATTTCGTAGCCGTAGCTGTCGCCCCGAAGCAGCCGGGCCAAAATAATGGCGTCGGTATGCCCACGGATCAGATCACCGGCGATGGACATGGGTCATCCCTCCTTCTGGAAGTATAGTAACACGAGATACCTCATCTGTCAAGGTATCTCGCATAAAATAATCGGCACATTTTTCTGTGCCGACTAAGACCAGTATATTATTTGTGATACTTGCTTCCCGCCTGAATGGCCTCCGCCCGGTACAGCTGCTCCAGCACCATAATTCTGGCCAGGTGGTGGGGAAAGGTCATGGGGCCCATGGACAGCCGGAAGTCTGCCCGCTCCTTCACCCGCTGGGCCATGCCGAAGGAAGAACCAATAAGAAAACAGGCGCAGGATTTTCCAGAATTTTTCACACCAGCCAGCTTTTCCGCAAAGGCTTCGCTGGAAAGCTCCTTCCCCTCCGGGGTAAAGACACACAGCCATGCGCCCTTGGGAATTTTGGAAAAAATCAGTTCCGCTTCTTTTTCCAGGCCCGCCTGAATTTCCGCAGCAGAAGGATTTTCCGGAAGGCGTACTTCGGGAAGCTCCAGCAGCGTAAACCGGCAGTATCCTGACAGCCGTTTGGCATACTCCGACGCAGCGGAAAGATAAAATTTTTCTTTCAGTTTTCCCATGGCAATCAAGGTAATATCGAACATAGCACACCTCCGAAATGGTATCCTGATTCTACCACTTTCCCCCGAAAAAGGCAAGAATCTTTTCCCCATTTTGGGCAAATGTAAGATTGGGAGGTGCTTTTATGAACAAGAAAAACAAAGAAAAAATCGTCACAGACCCCTTCGGCAGCTACACCGGCCGCCCTGCGGACCCCATGGAAACGCCTATCCAGGACGCAGACGATCTGTAATCCCTGAGCTTCGCATGCAGAATGCAAAATGGAGAACATTTTGCATTCTGCATATCCCCTGCTACTCTCCTTTATACTTTCTGCGGGTGGCCATGCCGCCGCGGATATGGCGCTCGCGTTTATTTTCGTCCAGAACCTGCCGTACCTGGCTGAACAGGCCGGGGTTACATTGCCGCAGCCTTTGGGTGAGGTCTTTATGCACCGTGGATTTGGAAATGCCGAATTGCCGGGCAGCAGACCGGACAGTGGCACCGGTTTCGATCATGTACACAGCCAATTCACAGGCTCGCTTGCATAAGCATTCTTTCATAGGCAACCCTCCGATGCTGTGTGCTGCTGAGAAAACCTATGCCGCTGCCGGGTGGAATATGCATCTTGACAGGGGGTATTGTACCGGGGTAAAATGGAGAAAATGCATAAGGTAAGGAGAAGACCTATGGTATATTTCAACAACGATTACAGCGAAGGCTGTCACGAAACCGTATTGCAGGCACTGTGCCGCACCAATCTGGAGCAGACACCGGGATACGGAGAAGACAGCTACTGTGCCGCCGCTGCCGTCAAAATCAAGGCGCTGTGCGGCAGAGAAGATCTGGCAGTGCATTTTCTGGTAGGCGGAACCCAGACCAATCTGACAGTGATTGATGCCGCCCTGCGGCCTCATCAAGGGGCGCTGTGTGCTGTCAGCGGGCATATCCACGCCCACGAAACCGGCGCTGTGGAAGCAACGGGACATAAGGTGCTGACCCTGCCTTCCTCTGACGGAAAAATTACGGCCCAGCAGGTACGCACCGCCGTGCTGGCCCACCGGGCAGACAGCAGTTTCGAGCATACGGTCCAGCCCAAGCTGGTCTACATTTCCAATCCCACAGAACTGGGGACACTGTACTCCCTGGCCGAACTGGAAGCCCTATCCCAGACCTGCCGGGAGCTGGGACTGTATCTGTTCCTGGACGGTGCCCGACTGGGCTACGGTCTTGCCTCCAAAGAAAATGACCTGACGTTGCAAGATATTGCCCGACTGTGCGATGTATTCTATATTGGCGGCACTAAAGTTGGCGCCCTGTTCGGGGAAGCGGTGGTCATCGGAAATCCTGCCTTGGCTGAGGACTTCCGATATCTGATCAAACAGCACGGCGCCATGCTGGCCAAGGGGCGCTTGCTGGGGGTGCAATTTGATGTGCTGATGAAAGACAATCTGTATATGGACATCGCTTCCCATGCGGTTCGTCTGGCAGATAAAATCCGGAGCACCCTGGATGGTTTGAACGTTCCCTACCTGGTTCCGGGCAGCACCAATCAGATTTTCCCCATTTTGCCGGATGCAGTTCTGACGGAACTGGCAAAGGAGTATGTGTTCTGTGAACAGGAACGGGTGGATGAAACCCATCGGGCAATTCGCTTCTGCACCAGCTGGGCTACCCGTGAGGATGCTGTGGATGGGTTGTGCCAGACTTTGCGCAGCCTGCTTAATAATCGGTAAATTTACAACTTGTTCACCGGTTTTTCCCCAAAATCCGTTATACTAAAACGGAAAAGGAGGTAGAAATATGCACTTTGACAAGCGGGCAATGAGCAGTCTGTTTCTCCTAATCGCCGGCTGTATTGTTTTCGGCTGGCTGGTATTGGATACAGCCCGGGCAAAAACCGTTTTTGACACCGTCTGGAATCTGATCTCTCCCTTCGTTGCCGGTGCCGGTATTGCGTTTATCTTCAATGTGCCCATGCGTATCATTGAACATCAGTTGGATGGGATTCACCGTCTCGGTATCCGCAGGGCGTTTGCCATTATCATGACCATCCTGGCGCTGATTCTGGTGATTATGTTTGTAATCGAACTGCTAGTTCCCCAGATTCAGCTGACCTGGACTTCCCTGTCGGAAAAGATTCCTGCCTTTATTGACCGCACTGCCAACAGCCTGATGCTGCTCATGGACGATTATCCCGACCTGAGCATCTGGATTCAAGAAGGGCTGAATCTGCAAAATCTGAACTGGACCAACATCATCCAAGACGGTCTGACCTTCCTGGGCAATCAGATCACCACCGTTATGGACAGTGCAGTCATCGTCATTGGCAGTGTCACCGGCGCCATCATCAATACCGTGGTCGCCATCGCCTTTGCAGTATACTGCCTGGTCCGCAAGGAGATTCTGGCTCGTCAGGGACGGCGGATTCTGTACTCGCTGCTTCCGGAACATACGGTGGATGAGATCGTCCGGATTCTGCGCCTGACCAACAGTACCTTCTCCAACTTCATCTCCGGGCAGTGTCTGGAAGCGTGTATCTTAGGCTGTCTGTTTGCCATTGCCATGGCGATTTTCAAAATGCCCTACATTCCCCTGGTCAGCGTCATCATCGGCGTCACTGCCCTGATTCCTGTGGTGGGTGCTTTCGTCGGCTGTGTAGTGGGTGCGTTCTTCATTCTGGTGAACGATCCGTTCCAGGCACTGACCTTTGTGGCCATGTTCCTGGTAATTCAGCAGCTGGAAAACAACCTGATCTATCCCAGAGTGGTGGGCACTTCCATCGGTCTTCCCGGTATGTGGGTGCTGGTGGCCGTTACAGTGGGCGGCGGTCTGATGGGCGTAGGCGGCATGCTGCTGATGATTCCTCTGGCATCGGTATGCTACACCCTGGCCCGGGAATTTACCGACAAACGTCTGGCAGATCGGAACATTCCGGAAGAAAAGCTGATGAATCAGCCCCCGGACATCCGTTCCCAGTTCCAGAAGAACCGAGAACGCAAACAGCAGCGCCGTCTGCAGAAAATGAAAGAACAGCTCCTGAAAATGCAGCAAAACCAAAAGAAAAAATAACAGCAAAAGCCGCTGACCCCATTGGGTCAGCGGCTTTTCTCATACCTGGGTAAATTCGTAGTTCTCAAATTTCAGCTGATCTCCCACGTCTACCCCAAAGGGCAGCAGAGCGATGGCAACTTCGGAGACAACGCCTGTATCCTGGTATTTTACATAGGCGTAATCTCCCCGGATGTCCACAATGGTACAGAGCATAGTGTTCTCCTTATCGGATAAAGTTGGTGGAAACCTTGGGTGTTGCCTTGGGCAGGCCATAGGTTTCCTTTCCCAGGGCGATGGATTTCATCAAAAAGGCCATGTTCTTTGCCAGATTCTGGACAGTGACCAAGCCTTCTGCATCCTGTGCAGCCTCTCCCGGAGCGGCTCCGTGGACGCTGTTCCAGTAATGGCTGGAGGCCACCGGCATACCGGAAATGGTGAAATACTTATTCAGCTGGTCGAAGGTGGAAGAGCATCCGCCCCGACGAGCCACCACCACCGATGCGCCTACCTTCATCCGCTTGTCAAAGCTGGTGCTGTAGAACAGCCGGTCCAGGAAGGCAATCAGGGTTGCATTGGCGGAAGCATAATACACAGGGCTTGCCACCACCATGCCGTCAGCTTCCTCCAGCTTCCGGGCGGCTTCATTGACCATATCATCGAAAACACATTTTCCGGTTTTGCGGCAGCTGCAGCAGGCGATGCAGCCCCGGATGGCTTCCTTGCCCGGGTGGAGAATTTCCGTTTCGATTCCCTCAGCAGCAAACACTTCCGCCATCTGGTGCAGAGCCAGAGAGGTATTGCTTCTGGATCTGGGGCTTCCGTTAATCAACAATACTTTCATAAATAACCTCCTCCGATCCGTTAAAATCTGGAAAAACCCGCCCCCGATTACGAGGGCGGGTTCATTAGGTAACGGAGATAATCAGGAGAAATCCCGGGAAAAGGGATTAGTCCTTGTACATCTCAACCAGCTTCACCAGGTGCTCGTAACGCTCCTTAGCAGCAGCCTCGTTCTTAGCGAACAGGTCGGTTGCACGCTCGGGGAACTCACGGGTCAGACGGCTGTAGCGGGCCTCGTTCATCAGGAATTCCTGATAGCCATCCTTGGGAGCCTTGCTGTCCAGCTGGAACTTGCCGGTCTCCTTGGAGGGATCGAAGCGGAACAGGTTCCAGTAGCCGCACTCAACAGCCTTCTTCATCTCAGCCTGGCAGTTGGTCATGCCGCCCTTGATGGAGTGCATTTCGCAGGGTGCGTAGCCGATGATCAGAGAAGGACCGTTGTAAGCCTCAGCCTCGCAGATAGCCTTGATGGTCTGAGCCTGGTTAGCGCCCATGGCGATCTGAGCAACGTAGACATAGCCGTAGCTCATAGCGATCTCAGCCAGGGACTTCTTCTTGGTCTCCTTACCGGAGGCTGCGAACTGAGCAACCTGGCCGATGTTGGAAGCCTTGGAAGCCTGTCCACCGGTGTTGGAGTAAACTTCGGTATCGAAGACGAAGATGTTGACGTCCTTGTTGGAAGCCAGCACATGGTCCACGCCGCCGAAGCCGATGTCGTATGCCCAGCCGTCGCCGCCGAAGATCCAGATGGACTTCTTGGACAGGTATTCCTTCTTGGACAGGATGTCCTTCACGGTGTCGCAGCAAACGTCGGCTTCCAGGTTGGCAATCAGAGCCTTGGCAGCAGCCTTGTTGGCTTCGCCGTCGGTGTAGGTATCCAGCCAGTTCTGGCAAGCAGCCTTACGCTCCTCGGAAGTGGTGTTGGCCATCACGGTCTTGACCTTGTTGGCCAGAGACTCACGGATCACAGCCTGAGCGGTGTACATACCCAGACCATGCTCAGCGTTGTCCTCGAACAGGGAGTTGGACCAAGCGGGACCGTGGCCCTCTTCGTTGACGGTGTAGGGAGAAGTAGCAGCGGGACCGCCCCAGATGGAGGAGCAGCCGGTGGCGTTGGAGATGTACATCCGATCGCCAAACAGCTGGGTCACCAGACGGGCGTAGCTGGTCTCAGCACAGCCAGCGCAGGAGCCGGAGAACTCCAGCAGAGGCTTGTGGAACTGGGAGCCCTTGACAGTGGTGTCCTGCATGTCCTTCTTCTCGGAAACCTTGGCAACCATGTAGTTCCAGACATCCTGCTCGGCCAGTTCCTGTTCCTGAGGAACCATGGTGATGGCCTTGGTGGGGCAGACGCCGACACAGACGCCGCAGCCCATGCAGTCCAGAGGAGACACGGCCATGGTGTACTTGTAGACACCCTTGCCCTTGCCAGCCTTCACGTCAACCAGACGGGCACCGGCGGGAGCGGCAGCAGCCTCAGCCTCGGTCAGAGCGTAGGGACGGATGGTAGCATGGGGGCAGACATAAGCACAGTTGTTGCACTGGATGCACTTGGTCTCGTCCCAGTGAGGAACGGTAACGGCAACGCCGCGCTTCTCGTAAGCGGAAGCACCCAGGGGGAACTGACCGTCGGCCATGCCGTCGAAAGCGGAAACAGGCAGGCTGTAGCCGTCCATCTTGCCCACAGGGGTCAGGATGTTCTTAACAACCTTAACGGTATCCTCGCGGCCTTCCAGAGCCAGCTCAGGCTTGTTGTCCTCGGCGGCAGCCCAGGAAGCGGGCACGTCGATCTTGACATAAGCGGTAGCGCCGGCGTCGATGGCGTTCCAGTTCTTCTCAACAACGTCGCGGCCCTTCTTCAGGTAGGAGTGCTCAGCAGCGTCCTTCATGTACTTGATGGCATCCTCAGCGGGCATAACCTTAGCCAGGGAGAAGAATGCGGACTGCAGGATGGTGTTGGTACGCTTGCCCATGCCAACCTTGATAGCCAGGTCGATGGCGTTGATGGTGTACAGCTGGATGTTGTTGTTGGCGATGTAACGCTTGGAAGCGGCATCCAGGTGATGCTCCAGCTCCTCCATGGACCACTGGCAGTTGATCAGGAACACGCCGCCGGG
>CALXDU010000029.1 GCA_944387145.1 uncultured Oscillospiraceae bacterium
TTTGCCCTGGCAATCAAGCTGGCGGTAATGATTCTGGGACTGTTTGGGTATGCGTCCATGTGGCTGGCGGTATTTGCTGATTCCGGCGTTGCTATGCTGTGCGTGCTCAATTCCATTCGGATGCTGTATAAGAAATGAGAAAAGGGGGATGGCTCTGCTGTCCCCTTTTGCTTGCGAAGGAGGGGGAAATCTGGTATACTGAGCGAAGAAAGGCGGCGGTAAGGATGTTCTGTGATTGCCATATCCATATGGTGCTGGATGGGGTGGACTGGAAAAGCGCCATCCGGCGGCATTCGGAGCAGGTGGAGGAAAACTGGATTCGTCAGGTGCTGCAAACCTATCAAAACCTGGGATTTGCCTATCTGCGAGACGGCGGAGACCGATGGGGTGTGGGAAAACGGGCGAGAGAGTTGGCAAAGGAATACGGGATTGTCTACCGTACCCCGTTGGCACCCCTGTGCAAAGTCGGACATTACGGAAAGTTCATCGGGAAAACCTATGGAAACCTCCGGGAATATGTGGATCTAGTCCGGCAGACCCGGCAGGAGCAAGGGGACTTTATCAAGATTATGATCTCGGGACTGATGGAGTTTGACCGGTTCGGGGCGCTGACGGAGGATGGCCTGCCGCCGGAGGAAATCGGGCAGCTGGTACACATTGCCCATGAGGAAGGGTTTGCAGTCATGGCCCACGCTAACGGTGCCAAAACGGTAATGGCTGCGGCAGAGGTTGGGGTGGACTCTATCGAGCATGGGGCTTACTTAAATGAAGAAGCCCTGGCGGCTATGGCGGAATCCGGGACGGTATGGGTACCCACCTTGTCCACCATCGGCAATCTGCGGGGAAAGGGACGGTATCCGGAAACAGCAGTGCAAGCCATTCTGGACAGTGCCATGGAGAATGTGGCGGAGTTTGCCAAGTTAGGCGGACTGCTGGCGGTGGGGACTGATGCCGGCGCCTGGGCAGTGCCTCATGGAAGCCTGACGGAATATGATCTTATGAAGAAGGCGCTGGGGAAGAAGTGTCAGCAAATCCTGGACAGAGGAAACGCCGCAATCAGAGAAAAATTTTAAATCATCGGGAGGCACTTGCTTCCCGATTTTTTTGCTTTTTCCGGAAAGTTGCTCCTTTGGGGGCAACTTTTTTTGTTTTGTGCCCAGGTGTGAAAGGAAGGGTGATATGGAAAACAAAAGCGGAGAAAAAACACTCAAGCAGCGTATCCGTACCGGGCAGATCCGGCGGCAGGATGTGGTGCGGCGGCTGGCGGAACTGGCTTTCGGCAGTACCAACGACTGCGTTCGGCTGGCGCTGGAAGAAGCGCCGGAAGTGGACAGGCTGGATCTGGGGTTACTCAGCGAAATCAAGCGCAACGAAAAGGGGACAGTGGAAATCAAACTGCTGGACCGGCTGGAGGCTTTGCAGATGCTCAGCCAGCTGGCCCAGGAAGAGGATGGCACCATGGAAGGATTCTTCCAGGCCCTCCAGGGCGGTGGGGCAGAATGAAGCAGCCGGTGTTTTCTCCCAAACAGCGCACCGTACTGACCTGGTGGGTGCCGGGCAGCCCTTACTTCGGAAAAGAAGCCATTGTATGTGATGGGGCGGTTCGGTCGGGAAAGACCCTGGCCATGGGGCTGAGCTTTTTCCTGTGGGCCATGAGCTGTTTCGATGGGAAGAAGTTCGGCGTCTGCGGAAAAACCATTGCATCCCTGCGGCGCAATGTGCTGTCGGAAATTCTGCCCCGGCTGACGGAATTGGGGGCCAGGTGGCAGGAAAAGCGGTCGGAAAATCTGGTGACGGTGACCTTCCGGGGGCGGGAAAATCAGTTCTACATCTTTGGTGGGCGGGACGAAAGCTCTGCCAGCTTGATTCAGGGAATCACCTTTGCCGGGGTGCTGCTGGATGAAGTGGCGCTGATGCCCCGCAGTTTTGTGGAGCAAGCCTGCGCCCGTTGCTCGGTGGCGGGAAGCCGGATTTGGTTTAACTGCAACCCCGCCGGGCCGAACCACTGGTTTTACAAGACCTGGATTCAGGAATCTGCCAAGCGCAATTGTCTGCGGCTGCACTTTACCATGGAGGACAACCCATCCCTGACTCAGCAAATTCGCCAGCGGTATCAGCGGCTGTACACCGGCGTGTTTTACAAGCGGTTTGTGCTGGGGCAGTGGGTGCAGGCGGAGGGGCGGGTGTATGACTTCTTTACCGAGGAAATGACGGGGATTCCCCCGGAAACCTGTGACAAATGGTACATTTCCTGCGATTACGGCACAGTTAATCCCATGTCCATGGGTCTGTGGGGGCGCTGCCGGGGGATATGGTATCGGGTGAAAGAATTCTATTTCGATTCCCGGGCCCAGATGCATCAGATGACCGATGGGGAATATGCCCAGGCCTTGGAAACCCTGGCAGGAGACAGGCCCATCACGGCGGTGATTGTAGACCCTTCCGCTGCCAGCTTTCTGGAACTGCTTCGGCGCAGAGGTTGGCGGGTGCAGAAGGCCAACAACGATGTGCTCAGCGGCATCCGGCTCACCTCCGACTGCCTGAAAACCGGAAAAATCGTCATTGGGCCGGGATGCACCGACTGCCTGCGGGAGATGGAGGAATATGTCTGGGACTTAAAAGACGGCAGCAAGGACAAAGTGCGCAAGGAACATGACCACGCCATGGATGATATGCGCTACTTTGTTTCCACAGTGCTGGGGGAAAGACAGGGGGGATTTGCGGCGTGTACGGTGGAGAGAAAAGGGTAACGGACGGCTGAATTGGAAAGGAGTGATTGTTTGAAACGAAAAAAACAGGAGTCCGGCGCTGTGGCGGCGGTGTGTCAGCTTCGGGGCGGAAATATCCATCCCTTCGGGGCCATGCGGCACTTTACCCCCTTGGGCGGCGGAGAAGAACGGGTTTACCGGGAAATGCGGGAATCTATCCCGGTGCTGGATGCAGCAGTGGGAAAAATGGTGCGGCTTTGCGGCGGGTTTGAGGTGCGGTGCAAAAATCCACAGGCCCAGCACAAGCTCAATGCCTTCCTGCAGATGATGCCCTGCGGCCGGGGGCAGATGGGCATTGAGAGTTTCCTCAGCGGTTATCTGGACAGCCTGCTGACCTACGGTCGGGCTGTGGGAGAAATGGTGGTGGCCGGCGGAAAACTCCGGGCGGTATGCTGGGGAGATGTGACCACCCTGGAAGTCCAGGAAGGGAACAATTCTCTGGATGTGGTGCTGTGGGGGATGGACGATCATGGATTGATGCGGCCCCTGCCGTATCAGCATCTGCTGCTGTTTACCACCATGAATCCGGAGCCTGCCCATCCTTACGGCGTGAGCATGTTCCGGGGGATGCCCTTCCTGGCGGATATTCTGCTGAAAATCTACAACACCATTGGCAGCAACTGGGAACGGGCCGGGAATCTGCGCTACAGCGTGATCTGCAAGGGCGCAGAGAATTTAGACCCGATTACTGCTCAGGAACGGGGCAAAGCGGTGGCCGAGCAGTGGGCCAAGGCCATGGAGGACGGAAAAAACGGAACGGTCCGGGATTTTGTGGCAGTTGGCGATGTGGAAATCAAGGTCATCGGCGGGGAGGCACCGCTGCTGGATTCGGAAGTGCCGGTACGGCAGATTTTGGAGCAGCTTGTGGCAAAAACCGGACTGCCGCCCTTCCTGCTGGGGCTGAGCTGGAGCACCACGGAGCGGATGAGTACCCAGCAGGCGGATATTCTCACCAGTGAGCTGTGGGCGCTGCGGCGGACGGTGGAACCTGCCATGCGGAAAATCTGCCAGACGTTCCTTGCCCTGGAAGGGCTGGACAACCGGGTGGAGATTCTCTGGGACGACATCAGTTTGCAGGACATTACCCAGGAATCTCAGGCGGCACTGTACAACGCCCAGGCGGAAAAGTACCGGGCAGAAGCAAAACTGGCCCAGGAGCCGGTTTGATGAAAAAGGGAGGTTATGAGTTTGCAGATTCAGAAGGATACCCAGGCAAGCAGCTGCGGCGTACCCAGCGCCGGGCAGCTGGCAGCCATCAACGCCCAGGCCAAGGCGCAGCTGACCAAAGAACAGGTGTATGTGTTTTCCCTGCGGCTGTGTGACGATCAGATGGATCGGGATTTTGAGCGCTTTGACAGCGCTGCGCTGCCCGCTCTGGCGAAGCTGTTTCTGGGGAAGACGGGAATTGTGGATCATCGGTGGAGCGCCGACAATCAGGTGGCCCGGATCTTTGAAACCCAGGTGGTGAAAGAAGAAGGCGTCGGTTTCATCAAGGCTTGGGCCTACATGCGCCGGGGCGGGGAAAACGAGGAATTGATTGCCGACATTGAAGCGGGCATCAAAAAAGAAGTTTCCGTAGGCTGTGCCATGGGGCGGGCAGTCTGCTCCATCTGCGGCAGCGATTACGGCAGCTGCGGACATCAGAAGGGAGAAAGCTACGACGGCCAGGTATGCTGCGCCATTTTGCGCGAGCCTATGGATGCTTACGAATTTTCCTTTGTGGCGGTGCCTGCCCAGCGGGAGGCCGGGGTGCTGAAAGCATTGCATAGCGGAAAATCCCTGAAAGAACTGGCGGAAAATTTTGGCGCTCAGGCAGAATACCGGGCGCTGTATACCATGGCCCAGCTGGGCAAGCAATACCACAAGCAGCTGCAGGATGATGTGGTGCGGTTGGGGCTGTCCCTGGAACTGGGGGCGCCGGAACCGGTACTGCGCAGCATTGCCCAGACTGCCAAAGCAGAAGATTTGCTGGCGCTGAAATCGGCGCTGGAGGAACGGTTCGCAGAGCTGATGCCGGTATGCACCCAGCTGGGCGGCAGCGGCAAAGAAGAGAAACTGGAAAGCGGTTTTCTGATCTGAAAATCAAGCGTATGCAGATGGGGAAAAGTCCCATTTACAGAAAATACTATTAGGAGGAAATGATATGGGTTACGACAATCTGAAACTGGAAAAAGGTATGTATCGTCAGGAGGGTATGAATTTTACCCAGGTGCTGGAGTCCCTGGACCCCAGTGAGAATTACCGGGGTACGGCTCTGGAGGGCACTGATGCCTTCCAGCGGCAGCTGAAGCGCTTCGGCATCCGGGCCAAGGGCGCCGGTTCTTCTCCCGTGGAGAAGTTCTTCCGAACCATGGATTCTGCGGTGCTGTTCCCCGAATACATCGCCCGCACTGTCCGGCAGGGCATGGAGGAAAATGACATTCTGCCTGCCATCACCGCTACCACCACCATCATCGATGCCATGGACTACCGCTCCATCTACTCCAATCCCACCGATGATGACAAGGAACTGAAGGATGTGGAGGAAGGTGCAGCCATTCCCGAAACCGAGGTCAAGACCAAGGAACATCTGGTAAAGCTGAGCAAGCGGGGCAGAATGCTGGTGGCATCCTATGAAGCGCTGCGGTTCCAGAAGCTGGATCTGTTCGGCGTGATGCTGCGCCAGATTGGCGCTCACATCCAGAAGCAGCAGCTGGCGGATGCAGTGAAGGTGCTGATTGAGGGCGATGGCAACGACAATGCGGCAGTTCAGTATACCATCGGCACCGATCCCATCTCCGGCACCCAGGGTACTCTGGGTTATGACCAGCTGGTGGAATTCTGGGGGCAGTTTGACCCTTACACCATGAATACCCTGCTGTGCTCTACCAACTGCATGACCCAGCTGCTGAAGGTGCCTGAACTGCAGAACCCCCTGACGGGCCTGAACTTCCAGGGTACCGGCAAGCTGACCACTCCCCTGGGCGCCCAGCTGCACCGGACTTCTGCCGTGGCCGACGGTGTGATTATTGGCCTTGACAACCGTTACGCCCTGGAACAGGTACGGGCCGGGGATGTGCTGGTAGAGTATGACAAGCTGATTGACCGCCAGCTGGAGCGGGCAGCCATCACCTCCATTGCCGGATTCGCCAAAATCTGCGACGGCGCAGCCTGCGTGCTGAACGTATGATGCTGGGGGAGAAAATTTTTGCCCAGGCCATGATTCTGGCAGGGCAGCCGGAAGAACAGGAAATGCTGCGGGTTTTGTGCCGCATAACGGCGGATTCTCTGCTCTCCCGCCTGAAAGAAGGGCTGACAGAGGAGGACTGCCAGGAGGCGCTGGTAAACGGGGGCAGCCTGTATGCACTGGCGGCCTGGAATAGCGTCCAGGGAGGCGAGGATGTGCAGGAACTCCGGGCCGGAGATCTGACCATCAAGCGAGGCAGCGAACAATCCGGAACCAGCGTGGAAACCTACCGGGCGCAGGCGGAGAAAATGCTGCGGCCGTATCTGAAAGACCCATTCGCCTTTTTGGGGGTATAACATGCGCAATGCAGTAAATGCCATGATCCAGAAGCATGGCACGGATATGATGGTCTCCGGCAAGGATGGAGAAAAATCCGTCCGGGCTTTTTTCTGGGCAGTAAACTCCAAAAGCTGGCAGAGTATGGAAAGTGAAGCAACGCTCCTGGGAGAAATCTCCCGGGGGCAATATGCTTACCTGGGGCCGGCGGAAGTGGTGGTCCAGGAGGGAGATACCCTGACACTGGGAGGAAAATCCTACCTGCTGCGGCGGGTGGAACGGTTCTATTATCAAAATCAGCCGCTGTATCTGTGGGGGCTGTGCGTGGAGAAGGGTGTGAATGATACATGGGGTACTCAATCCTAGAGCTGGTACTGCGGCAGCTGCGGCAGGCTAACTTTGTGACGAATGTGGCCTACCCGGGACAGAAGTTTCCTCAAATTTCAGGGACTGTTGCCTCGGTACACATTGAAAAGGTGGACCGGGCCAATCTGACGGTAACCGTAGGCGTGAACATTATCAGTCAGGCGTCTCTGGGCGGCACGGCCTGCGAGGTAGAAGCCCTGCGGGCAACGGAAGCGCTGCGCTGGTCCCGGGCGGTGTGTGTTCAGAGCGGATGCCGCTACGATGGAATCGCGCAGGTGTATGTGGTGGAGATTCTGGCTACCTATACGGGGGTTACCGAGGAAGACGACTGCAAAATCTGGCCGGGCTTTTATGCAACCATCAACAACATCATTCATCCCCACGCCATCGCCTTTACGGAGGAGGAAGTGGTGGACACCCAGGCGGAGTACGTCATGGGCCAGGCCGCTCCGGTGGGAATCAGCAGGGGGAAAAAGCTATGGAAGATCATGCTGGAGGAATTGATCCCCAGCGGATCTCCGGAGCAGAAAGCAACCAATGGAGCCTTTGAATTGCTGATTGAAACCGATGACAAGACCGAGCGCTACGCCGGATGTCAATGGACATCCATCAAACGAGAGTTCAGCAGACAGGGGCTGCATCTGACCAGAACAGGTGTTGCACTGACAAAGGAGGTGTTGTGAGATGAATTTTTTAAGCTATAAAACCTTTGTCTGGCCGCAGAATCCCCACACCTATGAAGAGAAAATGAGTCGGGAACCACAGTATTTCACATCCGATGGAGTGACCTATTTTGACGGGATGGGAGAACTGAAACGGATCATCACTGGCAGCGGTGTGTTCACCGGAGAGAATGCCTTTGAGCAATTTCGCACACTGGCAAATCTGATGGACAGCAGCCAGCCGGGGAATCTGGAGCATCCCATCTGGGGAATCCGCTACTGCTATTTCACCGGCCTGGAGCTGACCCAGGAGCCGAAAGAAAACTATGTCAGCTATAAATTTACCTTCACCGGTGCGCTGACCAACGGGGAAGTGCCGAAGTAATCAATAGGAAAGCGGACACGCCACCCAGCGTGTCCGCATTTTTTATGCTGCCGCATCCAGCATGTTGCCGATGAAAATGCCATACCCGGTGGTGGAGTCATTGACCAGCACATGGGTCACGGCGCCTACCAGCATGCCGTTTTGCAGGATGGGACTGCCGGACATGCCCTGGACAATGCCGCCGGTGGCGTCCAGAAGGGAAGGATCTGTTACTTTTATCAAAAAATTCCTCCCATCTTCCCGGGTTTCGGGATAGATTTTCAGAATTTTCACAGAATATTCCTGAGGTGTATCACCGGCTACCGTGGAACGGATGGTGGCGCTGCCGGTTTGAATCTCTTCAAATTGGGCAACCGGCACCAGATCACCGGTCCAGCCCTGTTCACTGACACCAAATACACCCTGGGGCGTGTTGCGCAGCAGGGCACCAAAGCAGTTTTTGGCATCGGCGCTGCCTTTGAGCTGACCGGGATCGCCGCTTTTGCCCTTTTTCACCGACTGAATGGTGGCTTCATAAGCATTGCCCTGGGTCATTTGCAAAAGATTACCTTTGGAATCGCTGACGCCGTGGCCCAGGGTGCCGAAGGTTCCGGTGTCCGGGTCATAGAAGGTAACGGTACCGATGCCGGCAATGCCTTGCCGTAGGTAAACACCCAGCCGGGGGCCGTCCGCGGTCTGACCGGGGGTCAGCTGTAAGGTTTTCAGTTTTCCACCCCGACGGACGGTCACGTCCACACAATCTGCGCAGCTGTTCAGCGCAGTGCGCACATCCTGGGCACTTTGAATGGGGATATCCTCTATTTTTACCAGTTCGTCGCCGATTTTCAAACCGGCGCTGCGGGCCTGGGAACCCAGAACATCATCGTATGCCACCACGGTAATGGTATCGCTGCCAAGCTGAAGGCCGATGATCTTGCCAACGGGAATCAGAAGCTCCGCCGCTTTGCTTTCCAGCGGCAGCAGAGCGAAAAGCGCTGCCGTCAAGGCAAATGCGCGAATCATTCGCTTCATGGTTCACTCCTCCTTTTTGTCTGCCCTCTTAATATGACCCGCAGCCGGAATTGTAACCGCTGAAAAAGTCGAAAAATGAGGAAGGGTCAGGCAATCAGGGAAATTTTTGGCTGGACAACAGAAGTCTGGTTTTGTAAAATGAAAACCAACAGCCAAGAATAAAGGAGACAGATACCATGGAACGCATCCATTATGACGAAATTGCAGAACAGCTGGAAGCTCTGACCCAGGATGTGCCTTACGAGGTGGCAAATCTTGCCAACGCTTCGGCCCTTCTGTGGCAGGAATTGCCCCGGATCAACTGGGTGGGGTTTTATAAAATGGAGGACGATGCCCTGGTCCTCGGCCCCTTCCAGGGAAAACCTGCCTGCATTCGCATTCCCCTGGGCCGTGGCGTCTGCGGTACGGCGGCAGCGCTGGACCAGGTGCAGCGGGTGGAGGACGTGCACAGCTTCCCGGGGCATATTGCCTGCGACTGCGCTTCCAATTCGGAAATTGTGCTTCCTATCCATAAGAATGGAAAGGTCTGGGGCGTGCTGGATATCGACAGCCCGGAGATAGGCCGGTTTACCCAGGAGGACCAGGCGGGATTGGAAAAAAGCGTGAAAATTCTGGAGAAAGTTCTGGGGTAACGTTTCCCCAGTTCCGGACAAAATATCCGAAAAAACTGCCGGGATATTTACCTATTGACAAGGTAGGCAACCCATGGTATCATTACCCATGGAATTACTAGGTAAAACCACAAGGAGGTTTTTCATATATGTACGTTTATGCAGATAACGCGGCAACCACGGCCATGAGCCAAGTGGCAGTGGATGCCATGATGCCCTATATGATGACGGTTTACGGCAACCCTTCCAGCCTGCACTCAGTGGGCCAGGAAGCCAAGGAAGCCCTGGAAAATGCCCGGGCAACCGTTGCCCAGTGCTTAGGCTGCGAGCCCAGAGAGATTATCTTCACCTCCGGCGGCAGCGAGGCAGATAACCAGGCCATTCGTTCCGCCGCCTACTACGGCGCACGGAAGAACAAGAAGCACATTATCACCACCGCCTTTGAGCACCACGCTGTGCTGCACACTCTGGCCAAGCTGGAGAAGGAAGGCTTTGAGGTAACCTACCTGGATGTGCGTCAGGGCCATACCATCACCGCCCAGCAGGTCAAGGATGCCATCCGGGAAGATACCTGCCTGGTGACCACCATGTATGCCAACAATGAAATCGGCTCCATTTTGCCCATCGCAGAAATCGGCGCCATTTGTAAAGAAGCGGGCGTGCCCTTCCACACCGATGCGGTTCAGGCGGTGGGCCATCTGCACATCAACGTCAAGGAACAGAACATCGACATGCTTAGCCTGTCCGGCCACAAGTTCCACGGCCCCAAGGGCGTAGGAGCCCTGTATGTCCGCAAGGGCTTCCCCATTCAGAACCTGATTGAGGGCGGCGCCCAGGAGCGGGGCAAGCGGGCCGGTACGGAGAATATTGCCGGTATCTGCGGCATGGCTGCTGCCCTGAAGGATGCCTGCGACCACATGGACGAGAACATGCCCCGGGTGGCTGCCATGCGGGACAAGCTGATTGCCGGCCTGAGCAAGATTCCCCACAGCGCCCTGAACGGCGACCCGGTGAACCGGCTGCCCGGCAATGTAAGCTTCTGCTTTGAAGGCATCGAAGGCGAGAGTCTGCTGCTGCTTCTGGATATGAAGGGCGTGGCGGCTTCCTCCGGTTCCGCCTGCACCTCCGGTTCTCTGGACCCCAGCCATGTACTGCTGGCCATCGGCCGGGTGCATGACGTAGCCCACGGTTCTCTGCGGCTGTCTCTGAGCGAGTACAATACCGATGAGGAAATCGACCATATTCTGCAGGTGGTGCCGGAAGTGGTGCAGTATCTGCGCAGCATGAGCCCGGTGTGGCGGGACCTGCAGAACGGCAAGCGGGAATATATTCTGTAAATTATCTGGAAAATATAGAACAGGAGAATGAAATTATGGCACTGTACAGTGAAAAAGTTATGGATCATTTCACCCATCCCAGAAATGTGGGTGTTATCGAGAACGCCAGCGGCGTAGGCGAAGTCGGCAACGCCAAGTGCGGCGATATTATGAAGATTTACCTGAAAATTGAGAACGATATCATCGAGGATGTAAAGTTTGAAACCTTCGGCTGCGGCTCCGCCATTGCCTCTTCCTCCATGGCCACCGAAATGATCAAGGGCAAGTCCATCTATGACGCCATGGCCCTGACCAACAAGGCCGTTGCCGAGGCTCTGGACGGTCTGCCCGCCCACAAGATGCACTGCTCCGTGCTGGCAGAGGAAGCCATCCACAATGCCCTGAAGGACTACTTCGACAAGAACAACATCCCCTACGACAAGAGCCAGTTCCCCGACTGCGAGCATTGCGAGCATTGTGAGTAAGAGCTTATGATCGTATCGACCAAAGGACGCTATGCCCTGCGGGTGATGGTCAGCTTTGCCCAGCGGGGCGGGGAAGAGTACATTCCCCTGAAGGAAATTGCCGAAGCCGAAGGCATTTCCCAGAAGTATCTGGAATCCATTATGACAACCTTGTCCAAAGCCGGATTTGTGGACGCGGTCCACGGCAAAGGCGGCGGCTACCGCCTGAACCGGAAACCGGAAGAGTACACCGTCGGCAGCATTCTGAAACTGACCGAGGGCGGCCTGACTGCCGTCTCCTGTACCAGCCAGGGTGCTTCCGCATGTTCCCGGGCGGAGTGCTGCAACGCCCTGCCCATGTGGGAGAAGCTGGACAAGATGATCAATGATTTCTTTGAAGGCATTACCATTGCGGATCTGCTGAAGGAAAGCAAATAAACATCGCCGCCGTTTCCAAAAGAAGCGGCGGCAGATTTTTTATAGCTAATGCAATTTATAGCTGACATTTAGGAAGGTATTTTGTATACTGACAACAGAAGGGGGGAGGACATGAAAAACAAACGGATGAAAATTGCCCGCCTGGAGCGGGACATGAAACAGGAGGACCTGGCCAGGGCTGTGGGAGTTACCCGGCAGACCATCGGCCTGATTGAATCCGGAAATTATAACCCCACCTTGAATCTGTGCATTGCCATCTGCAAGGCTTTGGGAAAGACACTGAACGATCTATTCTGGGAGGAGGAACTTACATGACAGAAAAACCCATTCAGGACGAGAGAATCCTGCAGCAGCGGCGCTTCATCCAGAGCCGGGGATACGCCTATCTGGTGCTGATTCTGGCGGTGTCGGTGCTGGTGCAGCAGTTTGTTCTCCACGCACCCTTTGCCCAATACGCAGTGGAATTTTCCTGCTGATCGGCTGCGGATTTTATAATCTGGCGTCAAACTGCATCCGGGGCATTGATATTGTGAACCCGACGGGAAAGAATCCCACGCAACTGCTGGCGGAATCTGTAGAGACTGCCGTGGTGGGAACAGCGGTGCTGGCGCTGCTCGGCGGCGAGAGAGATTGGCAGAACCTTCTGTTCTTTTTCATAGCCTTTGTGGCGGCGATGTTTGGTACTCGCCTGGGATTGATTCTGCTGACCCGGAAAAAGCAGGAGCAAATCGACAAGACTCTGGATCAGGACGAAGATTGACTAACAAAATTTGCCCGGAGAGAATTTCCTCTCCGGGCGATTTAGTTACATCTGGAAAATGTTTCCCAGCACCACGCCGCTTTGCTGAGGTTCGGCGGGCTTGACGGATTCATAGGCCAGGGCCAGGGTAACCTCGGCCCGGTTTCTCAGGAAGTAGTAGACGGCGAACAGAATCACGATATAGGCAAAGTAGAACAGATAGTAGCTGACACCAGCGGAGAAGGGCAGGGAGATGCCCAGCGCCGGCAGAATCTGATCGCCATAGCAGACCAGGTACGCAATCAATAAGCTGCCATAATATTTCCACAGGCTCAAATCCAGCCGCAGCAGTGCCAGACGGTTGCCTCGCATCATCTTCCGGCTCTCTCGCAGCACAGCCAGCGCGCCAAGAGCGGGACGGTCGATCAGCACATATTCTGCCATTCGGTACTGATACATCACCGGGGCCGCCGCAAAGCAGAACACCAGGGCGCTGATTGCCAGGGCGGGCCACATGGCAGCGGCAATCTCCATGGCCAGTGCGTCGTCAATCACAAGTTCGGAAGTCATGGCGGTGGTGCTGGCCAGTACGGGAGCCAGCAGTTCCACCAAAGGCTGGGCAAAAGGAGTCATCATAAAAATGCTGGTGCCGGCGTACAGACACACAAAGCCAATGGCGGAAAAAATCAGTCCCTTGACAATGTTCAGCCGCAGCAGAGGCCAGAACCGGTCAAGTCCCAGCCGCAGGGTCTGGGGGGAGGTGAACTGTCCCCGGGCAATGCGCAGCATAGCGGCCAGATATCCCAAACCCAGAGGCATCAGCGCCAGGGTCAGGAAAACGGGCAGAATGGTTTGAATCGTGGACAAAATCGAGCGCATGCCCAGATTGCTCAAACCGCCGTAGTTGGAAATTTGCAGAGAAAGCAAAAGATTGATGATCGAAACCAGGGCAGTCAGTCCCAGAGCAATGCCGCTGTAAATTAACACAATCCGCTTTTGGTCGGGAAATCCATCCAGCCGCTGCCGGGCAGCATCTTTCAGCTGACCGATGTTGCGAATATCCATAAAATTACTCCTATCTGTCAGGTGATATAAACGCTGTTTTGATATAATACTACTGTTATAAACCAAGACGTGAAAAATAGCAAATGAAATTTTTGTAACGGTAGAAAAAAGCGGCTGGTTATGGTATAATCCGGTAAATGACATTTCCCTGGAAGGAGGGGCGGCGTATGGAACTGGGGGAGAAAATCCGGCAGGCAAGGCTGGAAGCAGGGCTGAGCCAGCGGCAGCTGTGTGGGCAGGAAATCACCCGGAATATGCTCTCCCAGATTGAACACGGCACCGCCAGACCTTCCATGAAAACGCTGCAATATCTTGCCGCCCAGCTGGGAAAACCGGTGAGCTATTTTCTGGAAGAACAGACAATTGTTTCCCCTAATCAGCAGATTATGGAAACTGCCCGGCGGCTGTATGATGCCGGGGATTTTCCGGGGGCAGCCCAGGCGCTGAAAGACTACCGCCCGCCCGACGAAGTTTATGACCGGGAAAAAGGGATTCTTTGGGTTTGTACCTACCTGGCCCTGGCCCGAAGGGCGATGGAGCAGGAGCGGTGGATTTACGCCCGGAAGCTGCTGGAAAAGGCAGAAGAAAGCACCGCCTATTGCGGCGAGCTTTTGAACCGCCAGCGGCTGCTGCTGTTGGGGAAACTGGGAAGATCTGTCAGCGAAAGCCTTCCCAGCCTGGATGAAGAGCTGCTTTTGCGGGCAGAAGAAGCCTGGAAACAGGGAAAAACAGCCAGAGCCCAGGCGCTGCTGGAAGCGGTGGAGGACCAGACCGGGCCAAACTGGTGCATGCTCCGGGGAGAACTCTATTTTCGCTCAGGACAGTTCCGGGAAGCCGCCCGGTGCTTTCATGGAGCGGAACAGGCATACCCCCGGGAAACGGCCCAGAAGCTGGAACATTGCTATCGGGAGTTGGAAGACTACAAACGGGCCTACGAATACGCCTGCAAGCAAAAAAAGTAGTGGAGACAGATTGCTCTGTCTCCACATTTTTGCATTGATTAGGCGGCAGCGGGCAGGGTGGTTTCCTCCACTGCCTGGGTGGTTCCCACCACGGAAAGGGTAGGCTCTGCACTTTCGTACTTTTCCGGATTGGTGGCCAGATCCAGATAGTAAGCTTCCCGATCGGTCTTGGCCTGGGCCAGATAGTCCTGGCACTCTTTCAGACCTTCTCCTACAATGTCCATGGTACGCTTGTAGGATGCCTGGGCGGAGGAGAAGTTGTAGTCGGTGAGGTTGAACATCTGAGTCCACTGGTCTTCCTTGCTGATATCCAGGGGCAGAATGTTGTACTCTCTGGAACCGTTGTTGCTGTGCATGTTCACCCAGGTGGGCAAAACATCCGTTCCTACCAGGTAAACCTTGCCGTCGGAGTACTTTTCAAAGGTCACAGAGAACAATGCGCCGTCTTCGGTATGGGCAGTGCTGACGTAGGAGATGTTGCCCAGCCGCTGGTTGGAAACGGCATTGCCCAGAGAATAGATGATGACCGTCTTGTGATCGGGGTCAACACTGCTCTGCAGCAGGTCCACCGGCTCTACCACATGGGGATGACCGCCCACAATCACATCCACGCCCATGTCGCACAGTTTTTGGGCCATGGTGCGCTGGGTGTTGTTCTCCTGAAGCTGATATTCCACACCCCAGTGCAGGAACACCATGGTAGCCTCGGCGCCGTCTGCCTTCATATCGGCCAGGTGCTGCTCCACCTCGGAGTAGAATTTTTCCAGGTTATTTTCCATGAAGCAGTTGACGATGCCTGCCTGAGACAGAGCGGCGTTGCCGTTGAGCTGGGGCCGTCCGTCGGAGGTCACGCCGGTGGCGTAGGTGTAGCAGAGCATGCCGATTTTGATGCCGTTCACATCCACCACTTCGTATTTCTTTTCCTCGTCATTGAGCATGGTGCCCAGGGTTTTCAGACCCTTGCCCCGCACCTGCTCCAGGGTACGCAGGATGCCGGAAGCAGTGGTGTCGCCGCAGTGGTTGTTGGCGGTGAGCAGCATATCGTAGCCGGCATTGATTACGGAATCCACAATGGAATCCGGGCAGTTGAAATGGGGGTTGCCCTGAATGGGGTAATCCGGGCCGCCCAGGGTGGTTTCCAGGTTGGCGGCGGCGAAATCGTAGGCGGAGGTGTAATCTTTCAGATACTGGAAGATGGAATCAAAGTTGTAGCCGCCATCCACTGCGCAGGTGTCGATTACCGGCTTGTGCATCAGCAGGTCACCCATGGTGGCAATACTGGCGGTAGCTACCACGGTTTCCGGTTCCGGTGCAGGAGCGGTGGCTGGCACCTGGGTTTCTGTGGGAGCCTGGGAAGGTGTGGTGCCGCTGTCCGGCAGCTGCACGGTGCTTTCCGGAGTGGAAACAGAAGGGGTTTTATTCACCAGATCAATGCACATCCAGATCACCAGAGCGGTGGCAGCGATCATCAGGATTATCAGAACCACCAATATCGGGGTGGCGGAAGAATGCCTGGGGTTGGATTTACGGGACATTGAGATCCTCCTTTGTTTTGGATTTCGTAGGCGATTGGAACTGCCGGAAGTCAGCTGTCCAGCAGATAATGGACGGAATGAATGACTTTGCCGCCGCTGAGGTACAGCCGGGGAACCCGGCGGCTGATGCCGCAGACAAATTCGTAGTTGAAGCTGTCCGCAGCCTGGGCGATGTCCTCAACGCTGATGGATTCTTCCCCATCCCGGCCGATGAGGGTTACCGGCGTACCGGGCTGGACATCGGGGATGCCGGTGACATCCACCATCATCTGGTCCATGCAGACCCGACCCAGAATGGGGGCTTTTTTTCCGTTTATGAGGACATGGAACTTGTTCGACAGGCTCCGGCGGTAGCCGTCGGCATATCCCACCGGAACGGTGGCAACCACCGTATCCCGACTGGTCACATAGGTGCCGCCGTAGCTGATTTCCCGGCCGGCGGGCAGGGTTTTGACACAGGTCACATGGCTGAACCACTGCAGTGCCGGGGTCAGGGCCAGCTGCTCGGTGGAAACTTCGGTGCTGGGGTAGAGCCCGTAGGTAACGATGCCGGAGCGAACCATTTCATAATGGTTGGCAAAATTCATCAGTCCTGCGGAATTGTCCAGATGCCGTATGGGGATGGATACGCCCCGCTGTTTCAGCATGGCATCGAATTTGTCAAACAATTCAGCCTGCTTTTCTGCCCGGCTTAAATCGGAACAGTCGGCGGTGGCAAAGTGGCTGAACAGGCCTTCGGGATTCAGTCCGGGAAGGGCAGCAATTTTGGCGCACAGATCGGCGGATTCTTCGCTGACCTGAAAGCCGATCCGGCTCATGCCGGTGTCCACCGCAAAGTGGAAAGGGGCGGTTTTTCCCAGAAGCACCGCAGTCTGGGAAAGAGCCAGGGCGTCTTCCCACCGGAAGATAGCGGGACGAATCTGCTGATTGATGGCGGTGGGGTAAGCTTCCACCGGGGTATGGCCCAGAATCAAAATCGGGGTATCCAGTCCGGCCTGACGCAGTTCCATGGCTTCCAGCATGGAGCTGACGCCAAAGAAAGCGCAGCGCTTTTGCAGCAGCCGGGCCACCGGAACGGCGCCGTGACCATAGGCGTCAGCCTTGATCACCGCCATGACTGCAGTCTGGGCTTTTTCACAAATCGCATCAAAATTGGATGAAATGGCATCTAAGTCAATTTTGACCAGCGTGCTGTCAAAATTCAAGAATATCAACTCACTTACTTCACAATTGGAACCATTCTAACATAGAAATTGGAAAAAGTAAACCTAAAAACCATTAAGCTTTTCTTGCGGACAAAGCCATTTGGTGCTATAGTGGTGGAAAGAAAACAAGGCAGAAGAAAGGACAATTACATGCAGCGCACGGACAACTACCAAATCCAGGCCGGCCAGGCCAAGCAGAAGTTTCTGACCTACGATCAGCAGGCGCTGATCCGCAAGCTGAATCTTTCTTATGACGAAACTTACCTATACCCGGTGCTGTTTCGCCAGACCTATCGTCTGCACCGAAAGACCGGCGATTTGGAGCGAAAAGTGGGTCAAACCTGGGCCGATGCCAATACCTTTGCCGAAGTGATGACCTTGCTGGATCTGATCTGCGACAGCCGGGAAGATCGGTTTCTCAGCGGAACCTTCCAGAATATGGCATCTTTCGGCCTGATGTTTCATACCAACCTGCTGGAAGATACCCGGGACCCCTGGGCAGAATTGTTCCAGGAAAACCCGGAAGGTCTGCGCAAAGCCTGCCAGGCGTTGGAAGGCCGCCCCTTGCCCAACGGGGACATTGCCTACGCCATTGAGATTTTTGACGGGCTGGAAATTGCCCTGCAATTCTGGTTTGCCGATGAGGATTTTCCACCCAGTCTGCGGTTTTTGTGGGATGAAAATGCCCTGATGTATATCCGCTACGAAACCATGCACTATGCCAAGGGACTGCTGCTGGACATGCTGAAGCAGAGAATGTAAAAAAGCGCTGCCGGAACTCCGGCAGCGCCTTTACAGCTTCTTATGCTTTGGGATTGGGACCCCACTGGTTATCTTCGGTGCTGTCTTTGCAGAACTGAACCAGCAGAATGATTCCGCCCACCAGGGGAATCAGAATAAACAGATACCACCAGCCGCTTTTGCCCACGTCGTGGAGTCTGCGGATACACAGAGCTAGGTTGGGGACCAAAATGACCAGTGACCACAGGCCGGACAAAAAAGCCAGACCTTCCGGCAGGAAAACGAATATCGTAGCCACAATGGTATGAAACAGACATACCCACCAATATTCACTGCGCCGGGAGCGGCCGCTGAAGTCGGTATAACGGGAGAAGAACAGTGCTACAGCTTCCAAGAATCCAACAGAATGCTTAGGGGTTTCGTACATAATTCCTACCTCCGTTTTTCTATTTATTTTTGTCTTTAGTTGGTCCCTTCCATGACGGTTCCGTCGGGATGGAACAGGGGCAGCTTTTCTAGGTAGATCAGGTCTTCCCGATCCTGGGCATCACCTTCTGCCAGAATGGCCATGCGGCCGCAGATTTTGCCGCCGGCTTCTTCTACCAGGGTTTCCAGAGCCTTCAGGCTTTCGCCGGTGGAGATCACATCGTCCACAATCAGAATTTTCTTGCCCTTCATCCGCTCTGCATCGGCGCCATCGAGATACAGCTTCTGCTCCTTGGCAGTGGTGATGGAGTGGACGGTAACACCGAACACATCCTTCATATACAGCTTCGGTGCCTTCCGGGCCAGAATGTAGCGGGAATTTCCTGCCTGGCGGGCCATCTCATGGGCCAGGGGAATGCCTTTGGCCTCGGCGGTGATGATGTAGTCATACTCCGGAGCCTTGGCCAGCAGTTCCCGGGCACAGGCAACGGTGAGTTCCGGATCGCCGAAAATGACGAATCCGGCAATATACAGGGTATCGCTGACCGGACAGATGGGCAGATCCCGCTCCAGGCCTGCGACTTTCATACGATAGTACATGGGGCTCACTCCTTTTCCTCTTATCAAAACAATTATACTACCCGGCAGAAAAATGTCAAGATTGGCAGAAGAAAAGGACCGTTTCTCTTACGGAATAATTGCCAGCAGGGCCATGACGGCAATCCCCGGAAGCCCCAGAAAACCGGCAATGAGCACCGTGGCGGCGTTGATGGGGAACAAAATCCCGGTAAAGCCGGAAATGGCGTTAAGCAGCCATAGACAGATAAATCCGGCGGCAGAGTGCAGTGCGATTTTGAAAATCAGCTTCATGGGCAGCACCAGCAGCCGAATCAGTACGATAGCCAGCAGAGCAGGGATCAGCAGCGTTACAAGTTCTTCCATAATTTTCCTCCGTATACCATAGATTGTGCCGGGCATACTACCCTTGGACAGCAAAGGAACAGAAAGCAAATGCGACGGCAATTGCAGCATCCGTTTCCATAGTCTGTCAAGTGTATCGCCGAATGCGCAGCGGTGTGATGCGAAAAAAGGGTGAGAAGGGAACAGCTCGCCCTTGTCCATACTACCACAGCAAAAGCAAAAAGAAAGGAAAACCGGGGCAGATGGCTCCGGCTGAAACTGTCGAAAAACCCCTACGGGCTTTTCCGACAAACTTTGGCAGTCTGCTGCGCGCATAATTTGTCCCCCGATGGGGGACAAATTTCACACTTGCAGCCTGAGAAGTGTTTTCGGCCAGGTACACGCCCTGGCCGAAAAAGTTAGAATTCTCAATACGCTAAAATCGGGGCAGATTGCTCCGATTTTTTGTTTCTCTGGGAAATGGGGCGGGCTGGACATCACCTATACAATATGCTGTGGCGTGCCAAAAAAGAGCGGGGCTTTTTTTACAGTATTCTCCTGTGTTTTTCCGTTGTCCCATGGGGGAAGCTGTGCTATAATGTCTATAATTAGCGAAATTTGCGAGGAATGCCCCATGATGACAGAATCTTTGAAGCTTTCCCAGAATGATGTGCGGAAGCTTTTGAGCGCAGCCAGCCCGGATGCGGCGCTGCTGCATTTGTACTTAGCCTGCGGCAACCGCCTGGAAGATGCGGAAGCCGAACTGAATATGAACCAGTCCCGCATCAGCTGCGCCGGGGCAACCTTGCGCCAGCTGGGGCTGATTATGGAGAACCGTCCCAGCCACATTGCCCCGGGAGAGCGGCCCAGCTATTCGGAAAAGGACGTGCTGGAAGCCATGGACGGCGACCAATCCTTCCGAAGCCTCTATGGCGAAGTCCAGCGGCTGCTGGGCCGGAGCCTGAATACCGAGGAACTAAAAATCCTGCTGGGTTTTGTCCGGTATCTGGGATTCCCGGCGGATGTAATTTCTGTGCTGGTGTGCTACTGCAAAGATCGGGCACGGCAGCGGGGAAGTCTGCGCAACCCTTCTCTTCGCACCATCGAGAAGGAAGCCTACGCCTGGGCCGAGCAGGGCATTGACTCCGTAGAAGAGGCAGCTGCCTATATTCAGGCCCAGAATGTCCGCAATTCCCGGCTGAACCGGCTGATGCAGATGCTGCAGATCCGGGGTCGGAGTTTGACGGCGGCGGAAGAACGCTACGCCCAGAACTGGCTGGATCTGGGGCTGGAGGACGAGCTGATCTCCATGGCCTATGAGCGCACCTGCCTGAATACCGGCGGGCTGAACTGGTCGTACATGAATAAGATTTTGCAGCGCTGGCACCAGCAGGGCCTGCGCACCGCCGAGGAAGTCCGAAACGGCGATCACAAGAGCAGCGTTCCCAAGGGCGCTTCCGGTCAGCTGGGTACAGCAGAATTGGAAGCTATCCAAAGAGTGCTGCGGGAGGAGGGATAAGCCATGCCATATAGCTCAGAAGTGGTGCGGCGGGCCAGAGCCCGTTTGGCCCAGGCAAAGGAAGACCGGGAATCGGAAAACCGGCAGCACCTGGCCCAGGCTTATGCCAAAGTTCCCCGCATCAAGGAAATTGACATGCAGCTGCGAGCCACTTTGGCCCGGGCTGCCCAGGCCGCTTTCCAGCAGGGCAGCGACGGCCGGGAACTGCTGGAGCAGGCAAGGCAGGAAAATCTGGCTCTGCAGCGGGAGCGTGCCAGTCTGGCGGCAGCCTATTTTGAAGAAGGCTACCTGGACGACAGCCCCATCTGCGACAAATGCGGCGGCAGCGGCTATGTGGGCACTACCATGTGCGAATGCCTGCGGGAACTGTGCCGCCAGGAGCAGAAGAAGGAAGTGTCCATCCTTTCCGGCAGCAAGGAAAGCTTCAATCAGTTCCGGCTGGACTATTATCCCGACCGGATTGATCCCCAGTACGGGGCCAGTCCCCGGGTAATTATGGAGAAAAATCTGCAAAATTGCCGCCGCTACGCCCTGACCTTTACACCCAATGCGGGAAACCTGCTGTTCGTGGGTGGAACGGGACTGGGAAAAACCTTCCTGTCCGCCTGCATCGCCCGTGCGGTGGCGGATCGGGGCTACAGCGTGGTGTACGAGTCGGCAGCCCACCTGTTTTCCAAGCTGGAGCAGGCCAGATTCCAGCCCAATGAAGAAAACCGCCGGGAAGCAGCCCGGTTTACCGAGTGTGATTTGCTGATTGTGGATGACCTGGGTACGGAAATGGCAGGGCAGTTTGTGACGGCTTCCCTGTATACCCTGCTCAACGACCGGATTCTGGCAGGAAAGCCCATGGTGATCTCTACCAATTTGAACGTAGACGAAATGAACCGCCGATATTCTCCCCAGATTGCCTCCCGCCTTCACGGGGGCTTCCAGCGCCTGACCTTTGTGGGTGAGGATATCCGGGTACTGAAAAACAGGGGGTATTGAGAATGAAAAACGGAATTTTGTTTGACTTGGATGGTACGCTGTTGGATACCCTGGAAGATTTGCTGGATGCCACCAACTATGCGCTGAAGCTTCACGGCTTTCCGGAGCGGACCCTTCCTCAGCTGCGCCGGGTGGTGGGCAACGGCGCTCTGAACCAGATTCGCAAATCTCTGCCCGAGGGAACGCCGGAAGAAGTTGTCCAGGCGGTTCTTGCAGATTATAAGCCCTACTATACTGCCCACTGCCAGGAAAAAACCAAACCCTATCCGGGCATTGAAGAAGCCCTGGCCCAGCTGAAAGAGAACTACGCTCTTGCCATTGTGTCCAACAAGCCCGACCCTGCGGTGAAGGAACTGTGCGCCCAGTATTTTCCGGGGATGTATGCCCTGGGAGAGACGCCGGACTGCCCCCGCAAGCCTGCCCCGGACATGATCGAAAAGGCCCTGAAGGCCATCGGCGCAGACCGGGGAATTTATGTAGGCGACAGCGAAGTGGATATTCTCACCGCTCAGAATGCAAACATGCCCTGCGTCAGTGTATTCTGGGGATTCCGGGACCGGGACGTTCTGGAGGCAGCCGGGGCAGAGTACCTGTGTGCCGATGCAGAGGAAATGGTTCGGGCCATTGAACGCCTGGCGGGACAGGAGTGAGAACACGCCATGGCCAATGAATTTTACGCCCTGATGGGGCGGATGCGCTACATCACCCGCTGGGGTCTGATGCGCAACACCTTTTCGGAGAATATCTCCGAGCACAGCCATCAGGTGGCGGTGCTGGCCCATGCCCTGGCATTGATTCGCCGGGACATTTTGGATCTGCCCACCCCGAACCCGGACCGCTGCGCTGTGGCGGCGCTGTATCACGACGCTTCAGAAATTCTCACGGGAGACCTGCCTACCCCCATCAAGTACTACAATCCCAGAATCAAGGATGCCTACAAGCAGGTGGAGCGGGTGGCAGGAAACCGGCTGCTGGATATGCTGCCCCCGGCCTTGCGGGATAGCTACGCCCATCTGGTGCTGGAAGATGAGGAAGAAGTGCTGCCCTTTGTAAAAGCGGCGGACAAGCTCTCTGCCCACATCAAGTGTCTGGAAGAGCAGAAGGCGGGCAACACGGAGTTCGATACCGCGGCCAAGCAGACCTGGGATGCCATGAAGGCCATGAACCGTCCGGAACTGGACTGGTTTCTGGACAATTGCCTGGGGGCCTACACCCTGAACCTGGACCAGCTGTAAGGCTTGACGGAAAGAAAAAACTATGCTACTATTACGAAAGCCACCAGACCTGCCGCTGTGGTGGAATCGGTAGACACAGGGGACTTAAAATCCCCCGGCTCAAAACATCGACGATCCCGAAAAGTCGTTGGTATAAGCCACTTTTTTGAATGCTGTTTTTGACATATCCTCATCATCCCTCCTAAACATCCCTCCTGCGGATGTTTAGGAGTAAGAGATACTACTTGCCGCTATGATGGAATAGGTAGACATAGCAGACTTAAAATCTGCCTGGGGCAACTCAGTACCGGTTCGAGCCCGGTTAGCGGCACCATGAAAACCGCCTTTTGTGACT
>CALXDU010000030.1 GCA_944387145.1 uncultured Oscillospiraceae bacterium
CAACTTAACCTTAACACAGATCACTCCTATTCGCTATTCTTTTTTCTATTTGTCACACATCATTGTAACACCTACACCCGGAAGCTTTTGTCCAGGGTGGGCAAGTTGTACCAAAAATTCCGGCGTTTCCCCTTGACATTCAGGCAGAGTACTAGTAGAATAGATTCGGTATGGTGTACGCTGAAGATCGCTCTTTTCCAGATTCAGCGTTTCATTGATAACCGGCGGGAATTGCCGGGGGTTTGGTTTTTTGCGCCTCATGGCGTTTTGCTTTTGAATTGCCGGGCTTGCCCGGTGAATGATTGTGCACAATTTTACATGGGGATTCAAGTACCTGCCCCCTTCTTCGCCTATTAAACAAGAAGGAGGTGTGCAGCACATTTATGGAACCTTTGCAGATCGTTTTGATCGTTGTTGGCTTTTTGGTCTGCCTGGCTGTGGGCTTCGGCTCCGGCGTGCTTTACCGCAAGAAGGTAGCAGAACGGGAAATTGGCTCCGCGGAAGCGGAAGCAACCCGGCTGATTAACGAAGCGCTCCGCAGCGGCGAAAGCCGGAAAAAGGAGATGCTCCTGGAAGCCAAGGACGAGATCCATAAATCACGCACAGAACACGACAAGGAAGTCAAAGAGCGCCGTGCTGAACTGAGTAAGCAGGAGCGCCGCCTGGAACAGAAAGAAGCTACCCTGGACAAGAAAACCGAAGCCTTTGAGCGCAAGGAAGAGGACCTGGCCCGGAAAATCCAGAAGGCCAACGAAACCTTTGCCCAGGCGGAGGAAATCAAGAAGCAGCAGCTGGAGACTCTGGAAAAGATCTCCGAGCTGACCCAGGAAGAGGCCAAGCAGTACCTGCTCAAGTCCGTGGAAGAAGAAGTCCGTCACGAGGCTGCCATGAAGATCAAGGAGATCGAGCAGCAGCTCAAAGACGAGGCCGAAGAGAAGGGCCGGGAGATCATCGCAACCGCCATCCAGCGCTGCGCTGCCGACCACGCCGCGGAAACCACCGTGTCTGTGGTGGCTCTGCCCAATGACGAAATGAAGGGCCGGATCATCGGTCGGGAAGGCCGGAACATCCGCACCCTGGAAACCATTACCGGCGTCGATCTGATTATCGACGATACCCCCGAGGCCATTACCGTGTCCAGCTTTGACCCCGTCCGCCGGGAGATTGCCCGTCTGGCTCTGGAGAAGCTGATTGTAGACGGTCGGATTCACCCCACCCGGATTGAGGACATGGTGGAAAAGGCCCGGAAGGAAGTGGACCGCACCATCCGGGAGGAAGGCGAGCGGGCCTGCTACGAAACCGGCGTACACAACCTCAACCCCGAACTGGTGAAGATTCTGGGCCGCCAGAAGTACCGTACCTCCTACGGTCAGAACGTGCTGAATCACTCCATCGAGGTTGCCCACATTGCAGGTCTCATGGCCGCAGAGCTGGGCGTGGATATCACCCTGGCAAAGCGGGCTGGACTGCTGCATGACCTGGGCAAGTCCATTGACCACGAAGTGGAAGGCAGCCATGTGCAGCTGGGTGCTGACCTGGCCCGGAAGTTCAAGGAAAATCCGGTGGTGGTCAACGCCATCGAAGCCCATCATGGCGATGTGGAGCCCAAGACCGTCATTGCCGTGCTGGTTCAGGCTGCCGACGCCGTATCCGCTGCCCGTCCTGGCGCCCGTCGGGAGAATGTGGAAAACTACGTCCGCCGACTGCAGAAGCTGGAGGAGCTGACCGGTTCCTACCCCGGCGTAGACAAGGCTTACGCCATCCAGGCAGGCCGGGAAGTGCGGATCATGGTCAAGCCCGAAGTTGTTTCCGAGGACAACATGATTCTGCTTGCCCGGGATGTGGCCAAGAAGATCGAAGCCGAACTGGAATACCCCGGCCAGATCAAGGTCAACGTCATCCGGGAAACCAAAGCCGTGGAATATGCCAAGTAAAAATTGTGACCGCAGATTTTCATCTGCGGTCATTTTTATTCGATTTCCAGAAGTTTCAGCAAATCCTTGGGGCTTTCCAAAATAAAGTCCGCCTGCTCTATCATCTGGTCGCTGCCCCATCGGGCCAGGGCAAAATCCATTCCTGCCCGCTTCGCCGCCAGGCCGTCGGAGGGCATATCTCCGATGTAAATGGCATGTTCCGGCGCGATCCCCAGCCGCTCCAGGCAAAGCAGCAGCGGTTCCGGGTTGGGTTTGTGCAGGGGCGTATCCTCTTCCAATACCGCTGTGGCAAAGTAGGGAAGGAGGCCTTTGCCCCCCATGTCAATTTCAAACTGAGCGTGCTTTTTGGAAGACACAATGGCCTGCAGAATTCCCGCCTGGTGAATCTGTGCCAGGGCATCGGCAAGTCCCGGAAACAGCTTGGCCGGCTGCGGGTATTCGTTTACATACCGGACCCACCGGGCATAGGTGGTTTCCTTATCCTGGATGTTCAGCTCTTCCATCACCTGCATGCCGGTATAGGCAACGAACTTTTTCACCTGGTCGTAGGTCCAGTCCTGGCCCAGTTCTTCTTTGATAATCCGCAGCAGGGGATACAGGTTCATGTCCCGGGTGTCCAGCAGGGTTCCGTCAATGTCATACAATATGGCCTGATAGTGTTTCATAGGTTCTCCTTATCCTGGTCCAAATAAAAGATTTCATCCACATGAAGTTTCAGCAAGGCCGAAAGCTTCATAGCAAGCTCCAATGTAGGGTCATATTTGTCATTTTCAATGGCAATAATGGTCTGCCGGGTGACACCCAGCAGATTTGCCAGATCCTCCTGCCGCAGACCTGCCTCTTTTCGCAGTTGTTTTACTCTGTTTCTCATACCGCTTACCTATGCAGCATCAGGTAGGTACCCAGGGAGAGAAGGAGCACGGCAATCACGACCGCTGTAAGAATCCCTTGCAGCAGTCTGTTCGGCTCTTTGTATTCTTCATCTCCAGATACCATTTTCTGTTTCATAGCCACCTGGATCAGAGATTGGGCACAGACTCCAAAACACAAAATCAGACCCGGAAGAGGATGATACTCCGTCCCGTTGGCCAAGGTCTGCCAGCAGTTGTATAAAGTCCACAGGCTCAGTGCCAATAAAATGATCCGGTATCCCAGTGCTTGAGAGCGCAGCAGAATGTTCCGGTCCATCTCATCCATTTTCTTCATTGGGAATTCCTCCTATCCTCCGGCCAAAATGTAAAGAAGTCTTTACATCTATAGTCTATCATAGGAAAGAAAAATGTCAAGAACTTTTTACAAACAATGTCCCCTGTTCTTTTTCAAGAACAGGGGACAAGTAGCTTATTTTCTGCGTCTACAAAGGTAATCATAAAATCCCATCCAATTTGAAATTGTCCGGCAGGCTTGCGCCTGCCGGACTTGCAGCAAACTTACTTTTCCTTTACCGTTTCCACGATGCCGCTGGCCATGCCTACCAGACCCTGCATTTCGCTGGGGATGATGATCTTGGTAGCCTTGCCGTCGGCAACCTTCTGCATGGTTTCGATGGCCTTGAGCTTGATGACCTGATCGTTGGGGGCCTTCTGGTTCAGCAGTTCCAGAGAATCGGCCATGGCCTTCTGCACGGCCAGGATGGCCTGGGCTTCACCGTCGGCACGGAGAATGGCGGCCTGCTTCTCGGCTTCTGCCTTCAGGATGGCAGCCTGCTTTTCTGCATCGGCCCGGAGGATGGCGGATTCCCGCTCACCTTCGGCAATCAGAATAGCGGACTTCTTCTGGCCTTCTGCCTGCAGGATGGCCTGCCGGCGGTCACGTTCTGCCTTCATCTGCTTTTCCATGGAGGACTGAATGTCGGACGGAGGCAGAATGTTCTTCAGCTCCACCCGGTTGACCTTGATGCCCCAGGGGTCGGTGGCTTCGTCCAGGATGGCTCGCATCTTGGTGTTGACCACGTCACGGCTGGTCAGGGTCTGATCCAGTTCCAGGTCGCCGATGATGTTACGCAGGGTAGTTGCGGTCAGGGTTTCCATGGCTGCCATGGGCTGCTCCACACCGTAGGCGTAGAGCTTGGGGTCGGTGATCTGGAAGTACACCACGGTGTCAATCTGCATGGTGACGTTATCCTTGGTAATCACCGGCTGGGGGGGGTAGTCCAGAACCTGCTCTTTCAGGCTGACCTTCCGGGCAACCCGCTCAATGAAAGGAATCTTCAGGTGCAGGCCCACGCCCCACACGGTATGGAATGCACCCAGACGCTCAATGACGTAAGCCCGGGACTGCTGCACCACCACAATGTTTGCGATGGCAACGATGAACAAAATGACGACGATTGCTAATAGAACCCAAAACATACCTTTATCCTCCCAATTTTAAAATTTTTGTTGGTTACACAGCTGTGGGAACTTGGACAGGGGAGACGAAGACCTTTACGCCTTCGATCCGGTCCACTTTTACCAGGGTATCCGCGCTGATGGGGATGCCGGAGGTGCTTCGTGCCGTCCAGAACATTCCGCCAAGTTTGACCTGGCCTGTTCCGGCCACGTTATCGATGGGAGCAGTGACCAGTCCGGTGGTACCGATTACGGAATCAGCGTTGGTTGGGGTGATTTTGGGATTGACGTACCTGCGGACCAGGGGCCGCAGCAGCAGGAGCATCACCGCTGATACTACCACGAACGCCAGAATCTGCAGCCAGAGGGGTCCATGAACCAACCCCACCAGCAGCGCAGCCAACGCACCCGCCGCAAACCAGAGGGAAACCATTGTTACCGTGGCCGCCTCCGCAATCAGAAAGATCACCAGAAGCACCAGCCAAAGGATTGCAGCCCAATTCATTGTTTTTCCTCCTCTCGTTTTTGGATGGCTTTATTCTAGCAGAAATCCCGCCGGGGGTCAATTGACGAAACCATCAAAATCAATATTTTTTTAGCGATTTCAACCAAAATCTTTCCACCAAATTCTGGAAAACGGGATAATGTGTCCATAAATTTTGCAGAACCGTCACTGTGGTTCATATGGTTTTGTTTTGCTGTTATTTTATTGTGTTATATGGTTATATGACTATTTAAATATTGCAAGCCATGTTCTGTTTTTCCCGGTAAAAGTCGGTGAAAACAGAATTTTCTTCTTCTGTTCTCTCTGGCTTTTGTGAAATATTTTCGGTAAAGTCCCAAGATTTTTTCTCCATTTCTGTATCCCGGTTTTCCCTTTGGCAAAAAATCTTATCCGTATCCTTACCCGGTTTTTTTGACAAAATTTTTGCAGCCGGGTGCCTTTTTTCAAAAAAGCTGGTATAATAGCTTCCGAGGTGATCCCATGCAGTTTTTTCCCCTGAAACGTTCCGACGGCATTTTTACCTTGCTGACACTGATTGCCACCTTCTTTGTCAATCTGGTTTTGCAGAAGCTGTTTGATACCCAGAGCCTGATTCCCATGATTTTTGTGCTGGGGGTGTTTCTGGTCTCCTGGCGCACCCAGGGATATTTCTGGGGCATCGCCGCTTCCCTGGTCAGTGTGCTGGCGGTGAATTTTGCTTTTACTTACCCGTACTGGGCCTTTGACCTGATTTCTCCGGAGTGCATTGCCTCCGCTGTGGTGATGCTGGTGGTTGCCATTATGACCGGCACCCTGACCACCCAGCTGAAACGCCAGGAAAAGCTGAAGGCCGAAGCGGAAACCGAACGGATGCGGGGCAATCTGCTCCGGGCAGTATCCCACGATCTGCGCACCCCCCTGACCGCAATTTACGGTGCCTGCTCGGCCATGCGGGAAAATTACGATTCCTTCTCCCGGGAAAAGCACTTGCAAATGCTGGAAGGGGTCTCCAATGATGCTCAGTGGCTGGTGCGGATGGTGGAGAATCTGCTCTCCATCACCCGGATTGATTCCGGCACGGTGCAGCTGAAAATGAAAAGCACCGTACTGGAAGAGCTGATTGACGATGTGCTGGTGAAATTTTACAAGCACTATCCCAATCAGACGGTAGAGGTTTCCCTGCCGGAGGAGTTTATTCTGATTCCCATGGATGCTATGCTTATTGAGCAGGTGCTGATGAATCTGCTGGAAAATGCGGTGCTCCACGGGGAGGGTATGCAGCATCTTTGGCTGAAAGTCGATGTCAAAGGCAGCCAGGCGATTTTCCGGGTGGAAGATGACGGCAAAGGCATTGACCCCCAGCGAATGGGCCAGCTGTTTACCACCCAGCTTTCCGGACAGGCTCCCACAGATACCAGCCGCAGCAGCATGGGCATCGGCTTAAGCGTTTGCGACACCATTGTCCGGGCCCATGGCTCCCGGATTTACGCCCAGAACCGTCCCGAAGGCGGTGCGGCATTCTATTTTGCACTGGAAATGGAGGAAGAAAACCGTGTCGAATAACAAATACAAAATTCTGGTTGTGGAGGATGACCACAACATTGCCAGCTTTATCCAGGCCATTTTGGAAGCCAACGATTTTCAGGTGCTTACCGCCCAGCGCTGCCGGCAGGGAATGCTGATGGTAAATTCCCACATGCCGGATCTGGTGGTGCTGGATCTGGGACTGCCGGATCTGGATGGGGAGGAGTTTATCCGGGTGGTCCGTCAGGACAGTATGGTGCCCATTCTGGTGCTTTCCGCCCGGAGCGAGGAACAGGACAAGGTTTCCGCTCTGGATCTGGGGGCCAACGACTACATTACCAAGCCCTTCGGCACCGCCGAACTGCTGGCCCGGGTACGGGCAGCCCTGCGGGTAAGCCGGCACCGGCTTGAGGCCGCTGCCTCCAGCGGCACCTTTGCGGTGGATGATCTGCTGATTGACTATGACCGCCGTCAGGTTACCGTGGGGGGAAAACCGGTGCATCTGACCCAGACGGAATTCAACATTCTGGCCCTTTTAAGCCAGCACACCGGAAAAGTGATGACCTATTCCGCCATTATCCGCTCCATCTGGGGTGCCATGGACGATGGCAGCATCAAAAAGCTCCAAGTGAATATGGCCAACATCCGCAAGAAACTGGGCTGCCGCCCGGGGGATAACCGCTATGTCACCAACGAACTGGGTGTCGGCTACCGGATGCTGGATGAATAGAAAATTCCCGCAGCTTACGCTGCGGGAATCATTTTTTACCGATTTTATACGCCGTAGACCAGCCAGATATAGATATAAGCAGGAATCACAGCGGACAGGGTGAAGGGGATACCGATGCGGAAGAAATCCTTGTTTGCCACTTCGTAGCCTTCCCGGCGGAGAATGCCGATGGCGGTGATGTTGGCGGAAGCGCCGATGGGGGTGATGTTGCCGCCCAGGGTAGCGCCGGAGAGCAGGCCGAAGTACAGGGGGATACCCACCAGCACCGGGTCCACACCCAGACCGGGAGCCAACTGAGCAGCCAGGCCGCCGATGACGGGAATCATGGTTGCCACATAGGGGATGTTGTCAATGAAGGCGGAAATCAGCACGGAAGCCCAGACAATGATGGTAAACATCAGCAGCAGGTTGCCGCCGCCCAGCTTTGCCAGCAGTCCGGCCAGAGCATCGATGACGCCCATGTTGGAAATGCCGCCGATCATCAGGAACAGTCCCACCAGCAGGCCCAGGGTTTCAAAGTCGATGGCCTTCAGGGGGCCAACCACGGACTCTGCCGTCTTGTTGCGCAGGTAGTTGTAAATCAGGCCCACCACCAGCAAAGAGCAGCAGATGATGCCGTTGATTTCTGCAGGCAGGTTCCAGCTGTCGGGAGCGAAGGAAGCACAGATCAGCAGGCCGATAGCGCCCAGCAGCAGGAAGGTGGGAACGTAGTCGGAAACCTCGGTCAGGGAAGCGGCCTTGGGGATCTGACCCTTTTCCTTCCGGAAAATCCAGTAGACAATGCAGGCAGACAGCACAGCGCCCAGCTCCACGGCAAAGAAAATGGAGGGCTTGCCATAGTACCAGAAGAAGTCCATGAAGCTCATGTTCAGAGCAGAACCCAGCATAATGGCGGTGGTGTCACCCACGAGAGTCGCGGCGCCCTGGAGGTTGGAGGAAACGGCGATGGCAATGAGAATGGGGATGGGATTGGTTTTCAGCTTCTTGCAGATTTCCAAAGCCACCGGCGCCACCATCAGCACCGTTGCCACGTTGTCCACAAAGGCAGAGATCACACCGGCAAACAGGGACAGGCACACTGCTGCCCACTGAATGGTGGGGACCTTGGCCATAATCATATCAGCCAGACGTTCGGGCATGTGGCTGTCAATAAACAGCTGCACCAGACCCATGGTGCCGCCGATCATCAGCAGAACGTTAAAGTCCAGAGAGGGAATCACATCGCCCAGCGGCAGCATACCGGTAACGATAAAAATCAGACCGGAGCACAGGGCGATGTAGGGACGGTATTTGCTGAAGGTCAGCATGAGGACATAGGTTGCGGCGAACAGTAAGATGGCAGGGATCATTTCTCATTTCCTTTCGTTTTGCAATATCGCTTTATTATAGCGAGGCGCCCTTTTCTGGTAAAGAGCAGCCACGGCAAAGATTCAGTTAAGAATCAGCAAGGAGGGCTTTCGCCCTCCTCACATTCTTTATTTACCCTCGGTCAGCTTGTTCAGCAGGCTGACAACGGCAATGATCACGCCGGTGACAATGAAGATGCCCAGCATGCCATTGCCCATAATGGGCAGGGCTTCCATCAAATAATCCACATGCAGCTGCATAACATTAACCTCCTACCAAAGCCAGGATCAGGCCGCCGGCGATAACGGAGGCGATCTGACCGGAAACGTTGACGCCGATGGAGTGCATCAGCAGGAAATTCTGGTTGTCCTCCTCCAGGCCCATCTTATGTACCACACGGGCGGACATGGGGAAGGCGGAAATACCGGCAGCGCCGATCATGGGGTTGATCTTCTCCTTGACGAACAGGTTCATGATCTTGGCGATCATCACGCCGCCGAAAGTGTCCACAATGAAGGCAACCAGGCCCAGGCCCATAATCAGCAGGGTCTCAAAGCGCAGGAATTCCTCAGCGCTCATCCGGGAAGCGATGGTAATGCCCAGCAGAATGGTAATCAGGTTTGCCAGCACATTCTGAGCGGTCTCAGACAGGGAGTTCAGTACGCCGCACTCCCGGATCAGGTTGCCGAACATCAGGAAACCGATCAGGACAACGGCATCGGGAGCCACCAGGCCCACAATGATGGTAACCACAATGGGGAAGAGGATCTTGGTCCGCTTGGAAACAGGCTTGCCCTTGTACTGCATCCGGATCTTCCGCTCAGCCTTGGTGGTGCACAGCTTGATGATAGGCGGCTGGACCATGGGAACCAGCGCCATGTAGGAATAAGCGGCAACCATGATGGCAGCGGTGTAGTTGGAGTTGAGCATCTGGGAGACGAAAATCGAGGTGGGGCCGTCGGCAGCACCGATGATGGCAATGGAAGCAGCATCATTGAGCTGGAAGCCGAACAGGGAAGCCATGCACAGCGTGAAGAAAATACCAAACTGTGCCGCCGCACCGAAAATCATCAGCTTGGGGTTGGTCAGCAGGGGCTGGAAATCGATCATGGCGCCGATGCCGATGAACAGCAGCAGGGGGAACAGCTCATGCTGGTTGATGCCGATTTCAAACAGGTGCTCAATCACTGCCGCAGCGCCGGAGTTGGGCAGGTTTACCAGGATGGCGCCGAAGCCCATAGGCAGCAGCAGGGTCGGTTCCATCTCCTTGACGATGGCCAGGTAGATCAGCACACCGCCGATGACCCACATGACCATTTGCTGCCATGTGATGTCATACAGATTCTGAATCAATACTTCCATAGTTTCCTCCGTTTGTCAAAATATAACGAAAATATTATAGCGCCCCCCTGGTAAAGATAGGGTAAAACTTTTGACCCTTCAACAAATTTTTCTTGCCCTTTCTTCTGCGGACAATGATGCACAGTCAGCGGACAGTCGCCGCAGGTGGTAGAGATTTTGCCCCATTCCTTGCAAATTTTCGCCACTTTACAGCTTGACCCTGTAGAAAAGCTATGTTAAAATTTATGATTAAGAAACAGAATGTTTTGAACCTTTCCAATTTTTTCTTTTATTCTGGGAGCATATGGTATGCATACTGCAAAAAAGGTCTGGACCTATCTAGTCATCGCCTTCGTCGCCCTGGTGGGCGCGGTGAATTACGAGCTGTTCGTCTTTCCCAACCAATTCGCCCCGGCTGGTCTGAATGGTATCTGCACCATGATTCAGCACATCACCGGCATCAGTGTGGGTTATCTGAGCTTGTTCATCAATGTCCCGCTGGCACTGTGGTGCTGCTATGAAGTGAGCAAACCTCTGGCCCTGCGCAGTATGGTGTATGTGGTGGTTTTCTCCGTGGGCTTGCTGCTGTTGGAGAAAATCGACATTTCCGCCATTGCCTATTCCACCGACAGCGGCACCAGCAAAATTCTGGGACCCATGGTGGCCGGTATTATTCAGGGCTTTGTCTATTCCATTCTGGTAAAGGCCAGCGCCTACACCGGCGGCACGGATTTCATTTCTGCCATTGTCCACAAGCGCAGCCCGGAGAAATCTTTCTTCAGCATGAGCTTTGCCATCAATTCCTTCATCGCCGTCAGCAGCTACTTTGTCTATGGCTTCCAGATGGAGCCGGTGATTCTGTGCATCCTGTACTGCTTCCTGTCCTCCACCGTGGGCGAGCGGCTGATGAAGTCCGGCCGGGAGGCCATCTCCTTTGAAATCATTACCGATTATCCCGAGGACATTTCCAAGGAGCTGATTAACAAGCTGCACCATTCCACCACGCTGATTCCCGCCAAGGGTATGTACTCCGGCCGGGAGACCAGCGTACTGATCTGTGTGGTGAACAAGACCCAGGCTCCTGCGGTCGCCCGGATTGTCCGCAAATACCCCCATACCTTTGCCATTGTGGACCCGGTCAGCGAGATTCTGGGCAACTTCAAGCACCTGAGCAGTGACGGCAAGGTTGTCCGGGAAGTGCTGGACGCCGGCGACGGTGAAACGTTGTAAGCTTTTTCAAATCTATATATATATTAGGAGGAACTACCCATGGCGTACTATTATCCGGAACCCAGTCACACCTTCAGCGAGTATCTGCTGATTCCCGGCTATACTTCTGAAGATTGCATTCCCGATCGTGTCAGCCTGAGAACGCCCCTGGTCAAGTACCGCAAGGGTGTGGAAGAGCCTGCTCTGTCTTTGAATGTGCCTTTGACTTCCGCCGTCATGCAGTCCGTGTCCAACGATACCCTGGCCATCGCCCTGGCAAAGGAAGGCGGCATCAGCTTCATCTTCGGTTCCCAGACCATTGAAAATCAGGCCGCCATGGTTGCCAAGGTAAAGGGCTACAAGGCCGGTTTTGTTACCTCCGCTTCCAACCTGACCCCCGACGCTACCCTGGCTGATGTGCTGGAGCTGAAGACCAAGAAGGGCTTCTCCACCATGGCCATTACCGATGACGGCACCGCCAACGGCAAGCTCCTGGGCATTGTCACCAGCCGTGACTACCGGGTTTCCCGGATGAGCGCCGACGAAAAGGTCCGGGATTTCATGACTCCCCGGGAAAAGCTGATTACCGCTCCTGCTTCCACCACCCTGAAGGAAGCCAACGACATCATCTGGGCCCACAAGCTCAACAGCCTGCCCATTGTGGATGAAAACGACCACCTGATGTACTTCGTATTCCGCAAGGACTACTCTTCCCACAAGGAAAATCCCCTGGAGCTGCTGGACAGCAAGAAGCGCTACCTGGTGGGTGCGGGCATCAACACCCGGGACTACGCCACCCGGATTCCCGCTCTGCTGGAAGCCGGTGCGGATGTGCTGGTCATCGACTCCTCCGAAGGCTACACCTGCTGGCAGAAGAAGACCATTGACTGGGTTCGTCAGAACTACGGCGACAAGGTCAAAATCGGCGCCGGCAACGTGGTAGACAAGGACGGCTTCCGTTTCCTGGCTGAGGCAGGTGCGGACTTCGTTAAAGTGGGTATCGGCGGCGGCTCCATCTGCATCACCCGGGAGACCAAGGGCATCGGCCGTGGTCAGGCCACCGCTTTGATTGAGGTTGCCGCAGCCCGGGATCAGTACTTCCGTGAGACCGGCATCTATGTGCCCATCTGCTCCGACGGCGGTATTGTCCACGATTACCACATGACCCTGGCTCTGGCCATGGGCGCAGACTTCCTGATGCTGGGCCGCTACTTTGCCCGGTTCGACGAAAGCCCCACCAACAAGGTGATGATCAACGGCGCTTATATGAAGGAGTACTGGGGCGAAGGCTCCAACCGTGCCCGGAACTGGCAGCGCTACGACCTGGGCGGCTCCGCCAAGCTGAGCTTTGAAGAGGGCGTTGACTCCTACGTCACCTACGCAGGTTCTCTCCACGACAATGTGGAAGCATCCCTGTACAAGGTCAAGTCCACCATGTGCAATGTGGGCGTGACCAACATCCCCGACCTGCAGCGCGACGCCAAGCTGACTCTGGTTTCCTCCGTCTCCATCGTAGAAGGCGGCGCCCACGACGTGACCCTGCGTTCTACCTCCAATGTGAAATAATATTGGCAAACCCGGCTGAATACTCAGCCGGGTTTCTGCTTGACTTTTCACTTTTTCTATGACACAATGGGTTATATTCCAATCATAGGAGGAAATTGCCGTGAAACTGCGTATGGTTTGTGTTCTTCTGATTCTGGGCATTGTCCTCTGCGGATGTGCCGGAACTTCAAATTCCATTGTTGGAACCTGGGAAGCTACCATGGAGCTGGAATCTTTTCAAATGGAGAACGGGGAAGCTGCCACTGCGGATATCACCTTAACACTGTGTGATGACGGTACCGGTTCCATGAAAACCAGCACATCCCAAAGACTGAGCGAAGATGTGCAGAATTTCCGCTACATTTTCAGCAAGGATACCCTTGCAATGAAGTTTGATGATATGGATGCAATTGTCAACTACAACTGCACCGGCGACAAGCTGACCCTGGAAGAAGGCGCCTTTTTCCTAGAGTTCACTCGAGTCGATTGACTGGATATTCCCTTTCCTGCCTTTCCCATATCTTCGTATTTTCCATCCCATATTGGCTTACCCGGCTGAATACTCAGCCGGGTTTTTTCTTTCCACAGTGGGGCTTTTCCTCAGAAAGGTGTGGAGAAAATTCCACTTTTTTCTGGCAGGGCAGTGGAGTTATCCAGCATGTATGTAAAGTACAATTACTTTACATACTTTTCAGAATCTACCCCTCTATCTGTGAATTCCGGTGAGTTATCCACAGGCTAAGGCCGATTTTCCCGGAATTTCACCGAATTTTTTCCACAGGCTGTGAAAAGACTGTGGAAAAACGGCTTTTTTCACTGCCCCCCTGTGGGATTCTGGCTCGACCTATTCTGAAGGCAAAAAAATTCCACAGCCTTTTACAAGGCTGTGGAATTTTTCATCGCTTACTTATTTTCCTGCAGGAACTTGTGGATAGCGGCAGCGCCCTTCTTGCCGGCGCCCATAGCCAGGATGACGGTGGCAGCGCCGGTAACGGCATCGCCGCCAGCGAACACACCCTGACGGGTGGTCATCTCATTTTCATCCACAATCAGGCAGCCCTTCCGGTTGGTATCCAGACCGGGGGTGGTGGAACGGATCAGGGGGTTGGGGCTGGTGCCCAGGGACATGATCACGGTGTCCACATCCAGCTCAAACTCAGAGCCGGGAACTTCCACAGGACGGCGGCGGCCGGAAGCATCAGGCTCACCCAGCTCCATGCGGATGCACTTGATGGCCTTCACACGGCCGTTCTCATTGCCCAGGATTTCCACAGGATTGCACAGAGTCTTGAACTCGATGCCCTCTTCCTTGGCGTGATGCTGCTCTTCCAGACGGGCAGGCATCTCGGCTTCGCCACGGCGGTAGACAACATACACATTGTCAGCGCCCAGACGCATGGCGCAGCGGGCTGCGTCCATAGCCACGTTGCCGCCGCCCACAACGGCCACAGCCTTGGAGCGGATCACGGGGGTGTCGGCCTCGTCGTTGTATGCCTTCATCAGGTTGGTACGGGTCAGGTACTCGTTGGCGGACATAACACCCTTCAGGGATTCACCGGGGATGTTCATGAACATGGGCAGACCGGCGCCGGAACCGACGAACACAGCCTTGTAGCCCATCTCGAACAGCTCGTCGATGGTCAGAACCCGGCCGATAACCATGTTGGTCATCACTTCCACGCCCTGAGCCTGGAGCTTGGTGATTTCATTGGCCACGATGGCCTTGGGCAGACGGAACTCGGGGATGCCGTAAACCAGCACGCCGCCGGCGGTGTGCAGAGCTTCAAACATGGAAACTGCATAGCCCATACCAGCCAGGTCAGAGGCGCAGGTCATACCAGCAGGGCCGGAACCAACCACAGCCACCTTGATGCCGTTGGATTCGGGCTTGGTGGGCATGGCGTTGACGTTCTCCCGGTACCAGTCGGCAACGAACCGTTCCAGACGGCCGATGGCAACGGGCTCACCCTTGATGCCACGGACGCAGCGGGCTTCGCACTGGGTTTCCTGGGGGCAGACACGACCGCTCAGAGCGGGCAGGGCATTGGTGGAGGTGATGATTTCATAAGCGGCCTTGAAGTCGCCTTCCTGCACCTTCTTGATAAACTCGGGAATCCGGACATTCACCGGGCAGCCTTCCACGCACTTGGGGTTCTTGCAGCTGAGGCAGCGGTTTGCTTCTTCCACAGCCTGTTCAGCGGTGTAGCCCAGGGTAACTTCCTGGAAGTTCCGGGCACGAACCTTGGGGTCCTGCTCAGGCATGGGGACTTTCTTCAAAGACATGTTAGCCATTTCGCAATTCCTCCTGTTTATTTAATCAGAGCCTTGCCCATGGCTTCCATGCGGCAGGTATGGGTTTCGCTGACCTTGGCTTCCCGATCCCGGTATGTACCATTCCGGCTCATCAGCTCGGCAAAGTCAACCTTGTGACCGTCGAACTCGGGGCCGTCCACGCAGGCGAACTTGGTCTCGCCGCCCACGGTGACACGGCAGCCGCCGCACATGCCGGTGCCGTCGATCATGATGGGGTTCAGGGAGACGCTGGTATGGACACCGAAAGGCTCGGTGGTCTTGCAGACGAACTTCATCATGGGCACGGGGCCGATGGCCAGAACTTCGTCAAACTGCTCGCCGGCTTCCAGCAGCTCCTGCAGAGGCTGGGTAACCAGACCATGACGGCCGTAGGTGCCGTCGTCGGTCATCAGAATCATGCGATCGGCAACAGCCTTGAATTCGTCCTCCAGAATCACGATGTCCTTGCTCCGGAAGCCAACAATGACGGTGACTTCTGCACCGGCTTCCTTGAAAGCAGCAGCAGAGGGCAGGGCAATGGCGCAGCCTACACCGCCGCCAACTACGCAGACCTTCTTCTTGCCTTCCACAGGAGTGGGCTTGCCCAGAGGGCCAACGAAGTCGTGGATGTAGTCGCCCTCGTTCAGAGCGCCCAGGGCGTTGGTGGAGAAACCAACCTTCTGGAAAATGATGGTTACGGTGCCGGCTTCCCGGTCATAACCAGCGATGGTCAGGGGTACACGCTCGCCCATTTCATCAATGCGGAAGATGATGAACTGTCCGGCCTTGGCCTTCCGGGCGACAAAGGGGGCTTCCACTTCCATCAGGGTGACGGAGGAGTTCAGCTCCTTCTTGCGAACGATTTTATACATGTTCTGATCCGTCCTTTTCAGAATTTTCATAGCATCCGGGCTTTTTGCCCGTACAAATTCATTATATCGCTTATGACAGGTTTTGTCAAATAGTATAACGGCTGTTTGGGCGGTTTTTCCCCCAATTTATGCAAAAAAGGGGAGAGCCGAAGCTCCCCCCAAGTGCGTTACTTCTTTTCAATGACCTCGATGCCGCCCAGATACTTTCTCAGCACTTCCGGCACCACGATGGAGCCGTCGGCACGCTGGTTCTGTTCCACCATGGCGGGGAAAATCCGGGAAGTTGCCAGACCGGAGCCATTCAGGGTGTGCAGGAATTCGGGCTTGCCGGTTTCCTCCCGGCGGAAGCGGATGTTGCCCCGGCGTGCCTGGTAATCCCGGGCGTTGGAGACGGAGGAAACTTCCTTATAGCCGTTCATGGAAGGAATCTGGATTTCAATGTCATAGGTTCTGGCCATGGAGGCGGAGCAGTCGCCGGCAGCCAGCTTCACAGTACGGAAGTGGAAGCCCAGGCCCTTGACCAGGTTTTCTGCCTTGCGGACCAGTTCTTCAAAGGCCTCGTCGGAATCCTCGGGGCGGGTGAACTGGAACATTTCCACCTTGTTGAACTGATGGCCCCGGACCATGCCCCGCTCGTCAGCCCGGTGAGAACCGGCCTCCCGGCGGAAGCAGGGGGTGTAGGCGAAGTACTTCTTGGGCAGCTGGTTCTCCGGCAGAATCTCATCCCGGAAGATGGAGCACAGGGCAGCTTCTGCGGTGGGCAGCATGTAGTGAATCCGATCATCGGTGGGGTTGGCGATCTTGTAGACTTCGTCGGCAAACTTGGGGAACTGACCGGCAGTCTCACCGCACTGGTACTCCAGCATGTGGGGCGGCAGGATGAAGTCGTAGCCGTCGGCAATGTGGGTATCAATGAAGTAGTTCAGCAGCGCCCACTCCAGACGGGCGCCCATGCCGGTGTACATCCAGTTGCCGGAACCGGCCAGCTTGACACCCCGCTCGTAGTCGATCAGGCCCAGGTCCAAACACAGATCCACATGGTGCTTGGGCTCAAAGTCAAACTTGTGAGGCTCGCCGAAGTAACGCAGAGGCTCGTTGTTTTCCTTTCCGCCGGGCTTCAGGTCGGGATCGGGGAGGTTGGGCAGGCTCAGCATGGCGGTGCGCAGTTCTGCCTGGCAGGCATCCAGCTTTTCTGCATCCTCGGCAAGACCCTTTTTCAGCTCTGCCATCTCGGCAAAGATAGCAGACACATCCTTGCCCTGCTTCTTCAGCAGAGGAATCTCCTTGGAGACCTTGTTCTGACGGGCTTTCCGGGCTTCGGTGTCGGCAATCAGCTGACGGCGAAGCTCGTCCAGTTCCAGAATCCGGTCAACGGTGGCGTCGCAGTCTACTTCCTTTGCCCGCAGGCCGGCCTTGACGGCGTCGGGATTTTCTTTGATTTTCTTGATATCCAGCATGGTTTTCTTACTCCTTCTCGTTTTCCAATTCTATTATCATTTAATAATACAGGGGATTTTCCGGGATAATCACGGCGCAGATCAGATACAGCAGCAGTCCCGTGCCTCCAAACAGACAGAAAACTGCCCAGATGACCCGAATCACCGTGGGATCGAGGGTCAGATATTCTCCCAGTCCGCCGCAGACACCAGCCAGCATGCGGTTATTCTGGGAGCGGTAGAGTTTTTTCTCCATAGTCTCCTCACTTTTCCAGGCGCATGAGAATCTCCAGCAAATGCTGCAAATCCTCCTGGCCATAAAATTCCAGTTCAAACCGGCCCTTACGCTTGCCGTTGACGATTTTCACGCCCCGGCCCAGGTGCTTGGACAGGTTTTTCTCGCACTCTGCCACATAATCTACGGCAAAGACCGTTTTCTTTTCCGGCTGGTGTTCCTTGTTCATATTTTTGCACAGGGTTTCCGCCTGCCGTACGGACAGTGCCAGGGCAATGATCTTCTGGGCAGCTTCTAGCTGCTTTTTCTCGGTTTTCAGGGTGAGGATTGCCCGGGCGTGTCCGGCGGACAGCTCCCCCTTCTTTACCTTTTCCAGCACTTCCGGGCACAGGCCCAGCAGCCGGAGGGCGTTGGCTACGGCGGGGCGGGATTTTCCCACCCGGGTTGCTGCTTCCTCCTGGGTCAGGCCGTACTGCTCCATGAGCACCTGATAGCCCAGGGCTTCTTCCACGGGATTCAGGTCCTGACGCTGCAAATTCTCAATCAGCGCCAGCTCCATGGCCTTCATATCGTCGGCTTCCATCACCACCACCGGGACTTCACTGAGGTTTGCCAGCCGTGCTGCCCGCCAGCGCCGTTCACCGGCGATGATCTGGTAGTAACCGCTGGGAAGCTGGCGCACGGTCAGGGGCTGAATCACACCGTGCACCGTGATGGAATCCGCCAGCGCCTGGAGTTCTGCTTCGTCAAAGTCCTGCCGGGGCTGATCGGGATTGGGTTCTACTTTATAGATTGGCAAAAGCTGATAGGCGCTGTTTTCTGCGGGTTCTTCTGAAAAATCACCCAGCAGAGCGCCCAGGCCCTTGCCCAGACCTTTGTTTGATGCCAATCAAACCATCCTTTCCTTATCTATAACACATTACACTGTATTACAGCTTCTTCACAATTTCCTCCGCCATGGCCCGATAGGCAACGCTGCCCCGGCTGCTGCGGTCGTAGGATGTCACGGGAATGCCGTGACTGGGGGCCTCTGCCAGTCGGATATTCCGGGGAACCACCGTGGCAAAGACCTTTCCGGGGAAGTGCCGCCGGACTTCCTGGGCCACCTGGGTGGAGAAATTGGTACGGCCGTCGAACATGGTCAGAGCCACGCCGAAAATCTCCAGACGGGGGTTGAGCCGCTTTTTCACCATCCGCAATGTGGACATGAGATCGCTCAGACCTTCCAGCGCGTAGTATTCGCACTGCACCGGCACCAGAATCCCATCGGCGGCGCACAGGCCGTTCAGCGTCAGCAATTCCAGGGAAGGGGGGCAGTCCACGAAAATCACATCGTAGCGGTCTTTTACCTTCTGCAATGCTTTTTCCAGCTGCAATTCCCGGTGCTGGGCGGAAATCAGCTCCACCGCTGCACCTGCCAGGTCTGCAGAGGCGGGGAGTACATCTCCGTAATTGGTAGAGACAATAGCTTCTTCCGGCGCTACCTCATTGATGACCACATCATAGATGGAGTATTTGATTTTCCGCTTGTCCAGACCCATGCCGGAAGTGGCATTGGCCTGGGGATCAAAGTCACAGAGCAGAACCTTCTGTCCCAGTTCCTTCAGGGCAGCCGTCAGGTTCACGGCGGTGGTGGTTTTGCCCACGCCGCCTTTCTGATTGACTACGGCAATTATTTTACCCATTTCTCTCTCCTTATGTACGTTAATGTTTCACGTGAAACACTTAGGCAGGGGAGGCGCAGCGTATGTTTCACGTGAAACATTCACTGCGTCTCCACCTCAGTGGTTTCCACAGCGGTGGTCATTGCCACACTGCGGTAATTCTGTCCCCGGGGGAGCTGATATCGCTGATACACCAACGCCACCGTGAAAATCATGGCAGCCACCAGTGCAAACAGCAGCACCGTCAGCACCGTAAGCAGCCGCACCTTACGCTTCAGTTTCAGAACCTGTTCTTCCGGGGAGCGCTGGCGTTTGCGGGGTGTTTTCCTCTGATTGGACGATGTTCCGGTTTTTGGAACAAACACCACCGCATTGGGATCAACCGGGTGCCTGCCCATATCCAGCAAGCAATCCTGGCAGAAAACCTGACCTTCTTCCATCTCCCGCCCACATTTCAGGCAGTGCATACCCACACCTCCCATTTTCTGATATGGTGTATTGTACAACACTTTTTCCCATTCGTAAAGACCAAAAAACGCCCCTCCGGGAAAAAGAAGTCTGCATTATTTGTACAATTTCCAGAAAATGGGAATCTTTGAAATTGCACAAAATCTTATAATCCCTATTGACAATCACGTAACCATGTGGTATTATCATTTTACCCAAAGATGCAGCCTAAAAAAGAAAATCACTAAGTCATTTTTTACAAAGGAGGGATTGCTGTGCAGTGGACCATACCCGGTACCACCCTAAGTGCCCAGCGGCAGGAAGCTGACTCCGTTGACAAACTCTTTCAGTCCATGTTTCTTGCCGGGGGACTGACCCTGAGCCAGGTAGCCAGCATTACCGGACTGGAACCGTACACCATTCAGAACTGGGTCAGGCGGGGATTTCTCCCCCCACCTCAGGGAAAACGCTATTGCATGGAGCAGCTTTGCCGGATCATCAACATGAACATCCTGAAAGGCAACATGAACCTGGATCAGATTGTCCGGCTGATGGGCTACCTCAATGGCGACCTGGCAGACGAAAGCGACGATCTGGTGGACGACACGCTGCTGTTTTTCTGCTTTGTCCGGCTGGCAGCCCGGATTCCCGATCTGCGGGAGAACTGGGACCAGGCCCTGGAATCAGTCACCTCCACCTACCACGAGCCCATTCCCGGCGCCCGGGAAAAACTGGAGAAAGTTCTGAAAATCATGCTCACCACCTGGCGGGCCAACCAGCTCAAAGCCCAGGCAGAGCAGATGCTGGCGAGTTTATAGGAGTAGCTATGAAAAACACCAACACCTGTCCCAAATGCGGAAGCCGGGACATTCTGAAAATTCCAGGATACACCGGTGCCTATGGTTCCGGCAATAACATTCCCCTGACCTTCTCCACTGTAAAGGTACATCGCTATCTTTGCTGCAACTGCGGCTTCAGCGAAGAATGGATCAATGTGGAAGATATCCCTCGTCTGGAAAACAAATTCAAACGCTGAAAGGAGATAAACAACCATGAATGAAGATGGAACCTACAACTGGCCGGGAAACCAGCCGCCTAAGAAGAAAAAAATGCCCGATTTCAAAAAAGCGGGCCGGAACGCAGGGCTGATTATCCTGGCACTGATTGTGGTGGGCCTGGCGGCAACCTGCTTCTACACCGTAGATGACAAGCAGCAGGCCGTGGTCACCACCTTCGGCAAGGTAACCGATGTCACCGACGCCGGCGTGCACTTCAAACTGCCCCTGGGAATTCAGAGCGTGCAGAAAGTGGATGTAAACGTCTATCAGAAAATCGAACTGGGTTACGATCAGAACGGTGAAGAAATGACCGTCAATCCCGGAGAAAGCGCCATGATTACCGGCGATTACAACATTGTCAACGTGGATTTCTTTGTGGAATACAAGATTTCCGACCCGGTGCAGTACCTGTATTCTTCCAACAATCCGGAGCTGATTCTGCGCAATCTGATTCAGAGCCAGGTGCGCAATGTGGTAGGCTCCTCCACGGTAGATGCGGTGCTGACTGACGGCAAGGAAAACATTCAGATGCAGGTAAAAGATCTGGTTTCCCAGATTCTGGAAGAATACCAGATTGGTCTGACCCTGGTGGATGTGAAGATTCAGGACGCCGAGCCGCCAACCCAGGAGGTTATCGAAGCCTTCAAAGCCGTGGAAACTGCCAAGCAGCAGGCGGAGACCGTCATCAACGATGCCAAAGCTTACCAGAATGCCCAGCTGCCCGATGCCCAGGCCCAGGCGGACAAGCTGATTCAGAATGCCGAATATCTGCGGCAGAAGCGAATCAACGAAGCCAAGGAGCAGGTGGCCATGTTCCAGGCCATGTATGCAGAGTACGCCCAGAACCCGGCCATTACCCGGTCCCGGATGTACTATGAAACCATTTCCCAGGTGCTGCCCGGTGTGAAGCTGTACATCAACTCCGGCTCCGGCAGCAATTCTGATATGCAGATGCTGCTGCCGCTGGAATCTCTGGTGAGCAGCAATGGAGGGAACGCCCAATGAAAAAAAGCGGTTTGATTATCATCGTGGTATTTTTACTGGCGATTCTTGCCATGAATGCCACCTTTACCGTCCGGGAAGATGAATATGCCTGCACCGTCCGCTTCTCCAAGATCATCGGCACCACCGATCAGGCGGGACTGCACTTCAAGATTCCTTTCCTGGACAATGTGAAATATTTCAGCAAAGCCACCCAGTTTTATGACATTCCCCCTTCCGAAGTGCTGACCTCCGACAAACAGAATATGACCGTGGACTGCTACATTCTCTGGAGCATCTCCGACCCCAAGCTGTTCTACCAGACCCTGGGCAGTAAGACCGTTGCCGAGCAGCGGCTGGATGCGCTGACCTACAATGAGCTGAAAACCGTCATGGGCACTCTGGCTCAGTCGGACATCATCAACATGGAAGACGGAGCAAAGCGCAATGAAATCTATGAAAACATTTCCACCGATGTGGACGCCCTGGCAAAAACCTACGGCATCCGGGTGGAGGATGTGAAGATCAAGCAGTTCGACCTGCCGGACAGCAACCTGAATGCGGTTTACAACCGGATGATCTCCGAGCGGAACCAGATGGCGGAAAAGTACACCGCCGACGGCAATTATGAAGCATCCATCATCCGCAACGATGTGGACAAGCAGGTAAACATCATCGTCTCCGACGCCGAAGCGGAAGCGGCCAAGCTTGAAGCAGAAGGCGAAGCCGAGTACATGCGCCTTTTGGCAGAAGCCTACGACACCCAGGATAAAAAGGACTTTTACGAATTCACCCTGGCTCTGGATGCTCTGAAATCCAGCCTGGATGGCAGCGAAAAGACCGTGATTCTGGACGCCAATTCGGAACTGGCTCAGATTCTCATGGGGGCAGGGTAATCCTGCCCCAAGCAGAAGGAGAAAAGCATATGAAAAATCTGTGGAGAGTCCCTGTTTTATGTTTGGCAGGCAGTTGGGTAGGATTTTACTTGAGCGTGTATATGCAACGGTTCTTCTTCCTGGTAAAAACCGTGGGAGAGAACGGTATCCCGGAAATTTCCGTCGACCCGGTACGCAGTTCCATTTTCAGTTTGGTATTGTTTGTTCTGGTTCTGGTTGCAGGAGGGCTTTTTGTTCTGCGGGGCATGACAAGAAAAGAAATTGCCCTGTCTGCTGCCATCATATCTGGAATTTACCTGATTCTCACGGTCGTACAGATAAATTTTAAGTTGTACTTCAATAATGTCAACTTCAATGCGCTTCTTTCCATATTTCAGACTTGGCCCAATATCTTAACCGAAATACTGTACCAAATCACGGGAAAAATCACAATTTTCTTCACCTTTCTGTGCTGCTTCAGCCCCTTCCTGTTTGTGATCTTTGGCAAGGCCAAGGAATAAAATACATAGCAAAGCCCCCGGAAAGCCATTGAGGTGCCCCCTGTCAAGTAGACAGTGAAAAAACAAAAGAATATTTTGTTGGAGATGGTCTCTGCTTTGGCAGGG
>CALXDU010000031.1 GCA_944387145.1 uncultured Oscillospiraceae bacterium
ATTTTTGCCCGCTTTTAGGGGGGTGGGTTTGTGCGCCCTTTTTTGGAATGGTACTCAAATTATAATGTTTCAACCTTCTCTCCTATGTTTCGTAGGTGGCTTCCTCCCGGCGCATTCCGGGAATGGATGCGGCAATGGCTTCCTCTCTGGCGCGCATTTGCTTTTTCTGTTCTCCTTCATCCAAATGATCATATCCCAGCAAATGCAGCATGGAATGAATGGTCAGATAGCCCACCTCCCGGCGGGTAGAATGGCCAAATTCCTCAGCTTGGGCAATGGCGCGCTCCAGGCTGATGCACATATCTCCCAGGGGGACCAATCCGGTTTCCGGGTCCTGATATGCGCTCCAATCTTTCGGCGGATTACCTGCAGTAAGCTGAAACATGGGAAAACTCAAAACATCCGTGGGCTTATCGATATCCCGGCTTTCCCGGTTGATTACCTGGATCCCGGCATCATCAGTCACCAGTACGTTAATTTCACAGGGAACCGTAATGCCCTCTTCTTTCAGTGTCTGCTGGATACATTTGCGAATATTGGCGCGAATGGCAAATTTTTGCAGGCTTAACTGTTCAAACACCAAATTGATTCTATGTCTCATATCAATTCTTCCTCTTATACCGGCCTCTGAACTGGGCTGCCGGTTTTTTTACTTCGTTTTTTTGCGAAGCCTTTTCGTAGGCATTGATAATTTCCTGCACCAAAGCATGCCGTACCACGTCCGCCGCAGTCAAACGGCAGATTGCAATATCTTTGACCCCTTCCAGAACCCGGATTGCATCTTTCAAGCCAGATACCTTATCATCCGGCAAGTCAATCTGGGTAACGTCTCCCGTAATGACAATCTTGGAGCCAAATCCCAAACGGGTAAGAAACATTTTCATCTGCTCCCGTGTTGTATTCTGCGCTTCGTCCAGAATAATAAAGCTATCATCCAGCGTACGGCCGCGCATATACGCCAGCGGTGCAACTTCAATGGAACCCCGCTCCTGATACTTCTGGAACGTTTCCGCTCCCAGCATGTCATACAGGGCATCGTACAAGGGTCTCAGATAGGGGTCAACTTTATTCTGCAGATCTCCGGGCAGAAAACCCAGGCGCTCACCTGCCTCAACCGCAGGACGGGTGAGAATGATTCGGTTGACCGTACGTTCCCGAAACGCAGCTACGGCAGCTGCTACTGCCAGGTAGGTTTTACCTGTACCGGCAGGACCAACGCCGAGGGTAATGGTATTTTTGCTGATGGCACGCATGTAGTTCTGCTGGCCCACGGTTTTGGCTTTAATCGGCTTGCCCTTGGCGGTGATGCAGACGACGTCTTTCGTCATTTGGGCAACCTGATGATCGTTTCCTTCGCTGACTAGGGTAATCAGATAACGAACCCGCTGCTCATCAATCGATTCCCCTTTGGATGCTAACATCAGAAGTCCCTCAAGGGTACGAACCGCTTTGTCAGCCATTTCTTCATCGCCGATGACGCGTAAATCGGTACCCCGATTGACCACCTGAACATTCAACGCTTCTTCAATGCGCTTGATATTTTCGTCAAATGAGCCGAACACGGCGATCAGGTCTTCTACCCGCTCCGCATTGACAGTTCTCTCAATTTGTTTTCCCATTGGTTTCTCCATTCTGTTCCACTTGTTCCCTGCCGATCATTTCTTCACACACATAAACCCCATCCAAACGATAACGGCCGTCTTGTTCCGTCACAGCTTGGGAGTGGTTTTGAATCTTACCTGCAATCATCTGATCGAGCAAATAAGTCTGGGCAAAGTTATTGAGCGCTTCCTCTGCCTGACCATCCGGTACACAAACCGTTTCGGTATCATAGTACAGATCCGTCTGTACACAAATCGCCAGAGGCAGTGAAAATCCTCCCGGCAAGGAAAGAATATACTCTTCGTACATTCTACCACAACTGGTATCGGAAATTCCACTACTATTCCATAAATTTATTCGTTTTTTTCCAAGGCGAATGCTGTAGGAATGTTTTTCGCCTACAAGTTTCTGTCGCTGGGTGCAGGAAGATGGCGTTATAGCGGTTAGCTGGTGAATTGTTTGGGCATAAATTTCTCCCTCCGCCCGGGTGACTTGTATACAAATTCCGCAGTCAGTATACCCGGATACCAACACCTGTCCTTTCTGCACGGTTTGTCCTACTTTCACGATTCCATTTCCATTGGTCACAGTGCAAGAAAGCACAAAGCCGTCCCTGGCTGCCACAATATTGCTGACAATATTTTCACTTTGCAGCGGTTCGTCCTGCGCCCGCTCCCGAACAGAAATGGTTGCCACACATCCCGCAGTATTCACACCAGCCCACTGAAGCTGCGGCACCGAGGAAAGTAGCGCGTTTTTTACTTTCTCACTGCGTACTTCTCTGCGGGATGCGCCAAACCGGATGCCGCATTCTTCCGCCGCAGCCAGAATCTGACGATCTGGGATTTGCGAATTCCCTTCTACACGGACAAACAGGACCCGGCTGGGTAGGTACATTGCCAGAAGGATTAAAATACCCAATCCTGCCAGCAAAACTGGTCGGAAAAGCATAGCCTTCCCGCTCCAATATAGCCCGAACCTTCCCAGAATTTTTAGATTATCTCCTCTTTTCTTTACCAGTTCATGAAGTTTCCTGTAGTCCTTTCTGCGAATTCGGAAGCGACATGTCAGATCATTGATCTGCTGCATCTGAAAAAATTCGATTTCTGCAGCGTTGGCCAAAGCGAGCAGCTGTTCCGGTTCTGAGCTGGTCAATTCCGCTGCTACAACACCTGATAGAGATGTCCAAAGATCCATGCTCATCCCCTCCTCTGCAGCGTCACGCCATCAATTCTTCCGCGAATTACCAGCTGAGCCTTTGTCATGCGCATGACTTCCAGCCCACAGCCGCATACGCAGACACTTCCGAAAGACACCTTTACCAGGATTTTGTCCCGGTTATAGGCCTTGACACCAAAGTGATTCTCAATTAACACCCGGTGGTCGCCTGCAATTTCCACAATGGACTGACGCGGCAATGGTTCTGTGCCAAGATCTGCTTCTTCTGCCAAGCGCTCCAGCAAAGTATGTCCTTTTCCCACTCCGGCACCTCCCTTTTTGTTCAGCATATGAATCTGCAAGCTGGTTCTTGCATAGATTCTTTCGAGGTGAGTGCTGTGAAACAAAAAACACTGCGGGCAGGTCTTGGTGCCTGTTTGGGAATGCTAATATTGATCTTAGACGGAAAGACTGCTCTTGCAGGCGCACAAAGCGGAGTGCAGCTTTGCCTGATCACCGTCATTCCATCCTTGTTTCCATTTTTTGTACTATCTATCTTGCTAAACAGCACATTGTCCGGATTCCAGCTGCCTTTTTTAGGTAAAATCGGCCAATTATGTGGTATCCCCACCGGGGCAGAACCGCTGCTGATATCGGGGTTTCTGGGAGGATATCCGGTAGGGGCGCAAGGGATAGCCGAAGCATACAAAGCAGGACAGCTCTCCCCGCAAACAGCGCAGCGCATGCTTGCGTTCTGTAATAATGCCGGCCCAGCTTTCTTATTTGGCATGGTAGCCTCGTTCTTTCCGGAAAGCTGGATGGTTTGGGCTCTATGGGCAATTCACATCTCTGGAGCATTGTTCACGGCAGTGATTCTTCCGTCTCCTACTACAGATGATTGTACCCTTTCGGGGAAAAGTGCCATGTCCGCCAACCAAATCATGGCAAGAGCGTTATCTGCAATGGGTACGGTCTGCGGATGGATTATTGTATTCCGGGTAGTGGTGGAATTTTTACAGCGCTGGATTTTATTCTTGCTCCCGGTTTCCTTTCAGGTTGCTGTCACCGGAATGCTGGAGCTATCCAACGGCTGCTGCTTTTTGCCGCTCATTGAAAATATGGACATGCGTTTTGTCCTTTGCTCCGGTATGCTGGCTTTTGGCGGCCTATGCGTGACCATGCAGACGATTTCTGTATCTAGTGGCTTATCTATACGGCATTATCTTCTGGGAAAATTCATACAGACGAGTTTTAGCGTAACTGCGGCGCTAGCTGTGGTTTCAGACATGACGGTGTTCTTCTTTGCGGCAGTTTTACTGATCGTCCTGATTCTGCGAAAAGATAGAAAAAGCAGTAGCATTCCCCGTGCGGCTGGTGTATAATGAAGGCATCAATTTCCGGAGGCTATGCCATGCTGTTTCGTAAAAAAATAGAGCGTGCCTGCACTTACTGTCAATTTGGCACTGCACTGGATGATGGCCAAATTCTTTGCAGCAAAAAAGGATTGCGCAGCTGCGAAAATCCATGCCGCAAATTCCGCTATGACCCTTGTAAGCGAATCCCATCCAAGGCAAAAGCATTGGATTTTTCAAAATACGATGCCGAAGATTATTCTCTGTAAAAAATACCCGCTGCGATTTTGAACTTCGCAGCGGGTATTTGTATTATTGAATCATTTCCAGGAAATCATCCTCTGTCAGGATCGGGATGCCCAAATCCCGGGCTTTTCGCTCCTTGGAACCGGCGTTCTCCCCTACCACCACATAGCTGGTTTTCTTGGAAACAGAACCGGAGACTTTGCCTCCCAACAGCTCAATTTTTTCCGTTGCCTCTTCCCGTGTGAATTTACTGAGCGCACCGGTGAGCACAAAAATCTTTCCAGCAAAACGGCTATCTGTAATCGTCCGCTTACTTTCGAAATTTACACCAGCCGCCCGCAGTCGTTCTACCAGATGCTGAGATTGTGGCTGATGGAACCAGTCATAGATATTCTGGGCTGTAATGCTGCCCACATCCGGTACTTGGGTTAGCTGTTCCAAAGATGCCGCCATCAGGGTATCCAGGTTTCCAAACGTGGATGCCAAGACTTTTCCAGTCTTTGCGCCTACTTGGCGAATACCCAGAGCATAGATCAAGCGGCTTACATCCTGCTGCTTGCTTCGTTCAATGGAGTCCAGAAGCTTCTTCGCTGCCGTGGTTCCGGATTTCCAGAGACTCTTGATTTCATCCAGTGTCAATTCATAAATGTCTGCCGGAGATTTGAGCAAGCCTTTTTGAATCAGTCCTTCTACAATGGCTTCGCCCAGGCCGTCGATGTCCATTGCATCCCGGCTGACAAAGTGAGAAAGATTCCGTCTGAGCTGGGCAGGACACTCTGCACCTGTACAGCGAAGGAAAGCTCCGTCTTCGTCCTTGACTACTTCTGCCCCGCAAACAGGGCAGGTCTTGGGTAAGAAATAGGGAATCGAATCACTAGGCCGCTTGGACAAGTCCACTTCCAGAATTTCAGGAATGATTTCTCCTGCTTTCCGGATCAGGACAGTGTCGCCAATTCGGATATCCCGTTGGGAGATAAAGTCCTGATTGTGCAGCGTGGCATTTGTCACTGTGGTGCCTGCCAGACGTACCGCCTTTACTACCGCCTTGGGCGTGAGGACGCCGGTTCTGCCCACCTGTACCACAATATCCTCCACCACAGTCGGTTTGATCTCCGGCGGATACTTGAACGCGGCTGCCCACTTAGGGAATTTGGCAGTTTCTCCCAGTCGTTCCCGTTGGGCGAAATTATCTACTTTTATGACGGCGCCATCAATATCACAAATCAGCAATTCCCGATGCTCGTTGATGGCTTCTACTTCCCGATCAATTTCTTCTGCACCGGATAATTTCTTATGAGGAATTACCTTGAACTTTAACTGCTTCAAAAAATCCAAGGATTCACTGTGCCCGGAAAACTCCGCTCCCTCAACCAGCTGAACATTGAAAATGTAAATGTCCAGGCCACGTTTTGCCGCAATCTTAGGATCAAGCTGACGAAGGGACCCTGCAGCTGCGTTTCTGGGATTGGCAAAAAGAGGTTTCCCCTCCTCTTCCTGGCGAGCGTTCAAGGCTTCAAAGCTCTTTTTGGGCATAAAGACTTCGCCCCGGACAATCAGCCTATGGGGTGCATTTTCCAGTGTCATGGGGATAGAGCGAATTGTCTTTAAGTTTTCTGTCACATCTTCCCCTACGCTGCCATCGCCTCTGGTAGCGCCCCGAACAAAGCGTCCATCCACATACTCCAGCGCCACGGACAGACCGTCAATTTTGGGTTCCACAGAAAATTCTGCCCCCGGCTCTGCCTCCAGCGTTTTGTCCAAAAAGTCGTTCAGTTCTTCCAAACTGAACACATCCTGAAGGCTCATCAGCGGCACCGGATGATTCACTTTCTCAAATTGACTCAGAGCTGCTCCGCCAACTCGCTTTGTAGGGGAATCCGGTGCGGCATATTCAGGATTCGCATTTTCCAGTTCTTCCAATTCCCGCAGAAGGCGGTCGTATTCAAAGTCCGGCATTTTCGGATCATCCAGTACATAGTACTGATATCCTGCCTCATTGAGCAGGGAGGTCAATTCCCTGATTCTCTCTATTGCGTTCATACATTCCTCCGGTGTTTAAAAACGTATTGGGGACATCACCAACGATTACAGTCTGCGCAACCACGACTTCGCTATTGATAGTAAAGCTGCTGGTTTCCCCAAGTACCAGCACCGCAACATCCACGCTAACTACCATGGTCAGTTGATGCAGCGTCTGGTTGATGCCGGCTTGAGAAAAGCTGCTGGCAAAATTCGCATCGGAATTCCGAATAGAAAGGATATGCACTGGAATCACCGGACCTTTTCCGGAAAAAAATTCAGGAAAGAATAGGCTCCCCAGAGGGATTCCCAGATCCGATGTATCCAGAGCCAAAATTTCATCATTTATGATGTTCAGAATATCCGTTTTCAGTCGATTGATTTCGCTCATGTTGGTCTTCAGCGCCGTAATTCGTCCATCAAGATCTTTTTCAAAATATACGATCCGGTCATACTGAATTACACCGTCTGCAATTTGCTTGGCAATGGCATCATTTGTCAGGTCGGATGTGGTATTTTTCACCTGGGTCTGCGCCAGATCCTGAATAATCAGCCGGTAGCGGCTGCGAAACATTAAAAAGCCAATGCAGACTAATAGGGCCAAAACCGCCAGAATTCGCACAAAATTTCTCAGCCGACGAACCATTGCCATCCCTCCCGGCAAATTCTATGTCGGGAGGGATATGAAAATTACAGCTTTTTCATATGGGCAGATGCAGTTTTTGCCATGAGTTTCTTGGTGCCAATGTCATCAAAGGCGATTTCCAGCAGTGCATCGCCGCCCATTTTCATAACGGACAGAACCATTCCCTTACCAAATGCGGCGTGCTGAACCATATCTCCCTGATTCAGTTCCAGTATTGGTGCGGCAGGGGTGGACACAACAGAACCAAGGACCGACTTATGCTGGGGTTTCCGTACAGGTGCACCATAAGAACGGGTTTCGTAGGAACGGCTTGTTTCCTGGGGTTTGTGATATCCGCCTTTTTTTACCATACAGTCTTCCGGAATTTCCTTTAAGAATCGGGATGGTAAGGAGGCTGCAGTTCTTCCGTAGATCATTCGCTGTCTTGCATAAGAAATGGTCAGAGTTTCTTTGGCTCGGGTAATGGCGACATAGCACAGCCGCCGCTCCTCTTCCATTTCTTCCGTATCTCCAATGGCACGCATGCCAGGGAAAAGGCCATCTTCGAAGCCCACCAGGAACACATGAGGGAATTCCAATCCCTTTGCAGAGTGCATGGTCATCATCACGACAGCATCGTCGCCTTCGTTATACTGCTCCAAATCGGTATACAATGCGATTTCTTCCAGAAACCCCGCCAAAGTAGGGATATCCGCGTTTTCTATGTAAGAATTGATACTGGATTTCAACTCTCGCACGTTTTCCAAGCGGGTTTTATTCTCTTCCGTATCCTTGCTTTTCAGCATATCCACATAACCGCTGCGGATTAGAAGTTCCTCGTAAAAGTCCGGAAGGCTCATCCCATCATCCAACAGCTGTGCAAGTTCCTCCATCAATCCAGAGAACTGGAGAAGCTTTGCCGCAGATTTTTCCAATGGACCATAATTGTAAGGATCGGAAATGACATCGTAAAGCGGCTTGTGTTCCGCATCGGCCAATCGCGCCGCAGTTTCGATGGTTTTTGCACCAATTCCCCGGGGTGGATTGTTGATAATCCGCTTCAGACGCAGATCATCGCTGCGATTGTTGATGACACACAAATACGACAACATATCCTTGACTTCTGCCCGGTCAAAGAATCGTGTTCCACCGATGACCCGATAAGGAATGCCATTTCGCTTCAGAGCATATTCCAAAGCGTTGGATTGGGCATTGGTACGATACAAAATGGCATAATCTTTGAACTGCTTTCCACGGGAACCAGCCAGAATTTTACCGGAGACAAAGTTGCCCTCTGTTCCTTCGTCACTGGCTTCGTAGACTGTGATGGGCTGTCCTTGCCCATTTGCTGTCCAGAGCTTCTTTCCTTTTCGGCCCAGGTTGTGAGAAATTACTGCATTGGCAGCATTTAGAATCGACTGACTGGAACGGTAATTTTGTTCCAGGCGGATGGTGCGGCTGCCCCGGTACTGCTTTTCAAAATTGAGGATGTTTTCAATGGTGGCGCCCCGGAAACGGTAAATACTCTGGTCGTCATCACCGACGACGCAGACATTTTCATATCCGCCTGCCAGCAAGGATGTCAGCAAGTACTGGGTATGGTTGGTGTCCTGATACTCATCCACCAGCACATAACGGAATTTTTTCTGGTAGTATCTTCTGACATCCTCGTTATCCCGCAAAAGTTTGACCGTCACATAAATCAAATCGTCAAAATCCAGAGCATTGTTATCTTTCAAGCGGGTCTGGTATTGCAAATAGGCTTTGGCAATGTGTTTCGCTCGGATGTCCCCGTTTTGCTCTGCACGGTCCAGCATTTCTTGCGGGGAAACCATTTTATCCTTTTCCTTGCTGATTGCACCCAGGACGTACTTTGGTGGAAAGGTTTTATCATCCAGCCCCATATCCCGCACGATTTCTTTCATAATCCGCTCAGAATCTGCGGTATCATAAATCGTAAAGCTTTTGGTGTATCCCATCCGCTCGATATCCCGGCGAAGGATACGACAGCAGGCCGAGTGGAAAGTCATCGCCCAGATATCTTGGGCGCCTTCTCCCAGCAGTGCAGAAAGGCGCTCTTTCAATTCATTTGCAGCTTTGTTTGTGAAGGTAATGGCGATAATGCTCCAAGGCACAGCCGGCTCCACTCCACACAGGATGTCAGCACGGCGGCTGTCCAATTCCGAAGGTTCCTCACTTAATGTCTCCAGAAAGCGTACATCTTCCTCTGTTACCGTGTCCGGAATTTCCTGACAATCACTGCCTCGTCCGAAGCGCATGATGTTGGCAATACGGTTGATCAGTACTGTGGTTTTGCCGCTTCCTGCGCCTGCCAAAAGAAGCAGCGGTCCCTCTGTTGTCAGAACCGCTTCCTGCTGCATGGGATTGAGCAAACGAAATTGCCGGGCAATATAAGCCCGGCGGGCAGAGAGAAAGCGGGATTGATATTGTTCTGTCATAGTTGCACCTGTCCATATTCCATGATGCGACTATTTTACTCCATTTTCCCAAAAAGGTAAAGAGATAATTTACGCCATCAATTCTCGCAGAAGGCCCAATGCTTTCTTTTCAATTCTGGATACCTGCACCTGGCTGACATCCATAACTTTCGCCACTCGTTGCTGAGTCAGGCAGTGAAAATAACGCAGCTTAATCACCGTCTTTTCTCGCTCCGGCAGGACTTCGATTGCCTGACGCAAGGCAATCTTTTCCACCAGTCCTTCTTCCGATTCCGTATCCGTCAGGATGTTTTCCAGAGAAAAGCCCTCTTCCCCCGTTTCCCTTTGAATGGACTCTGTTGCTGCAGTGGCAGTCTCGGCCAGTGCAATTTCTTCCGGAGAAAATCCGGTTTGTCGGGAGATTTCCTGGATGGTCGGCTCTCTTCCCAAAGCAGATGTCAGGCGATTGCGTGTAGCTTTTATGGTAGCAGATTGCTCTTTCAGACTTCTCGAAACTTTGACGGCACCGTCATCCCGGAGAAATCGTCGAATTTCTCCCGCAATTTTCGGAACAGCATAGGTAGAAAACTGAGTGCCATATTCCAAATCGAAGCCTTCTACGGCTTTCAAAAAACCCAGGCATCCCAGCTGATACAGATCATCAGCCTCCGTCCCTCGACCCATGAAGCGTCTGGCAACAGACCAGATTAAGCCAGAATTCTCCTCTACCAGCTGCTGCGTAGCGTCCCGATTTCCTGACTGGGATTGACGGATCAGCTCTTCCGGGCCAGTCATTGCCGTCTCAGCAGCTTCCGCCGCATATGTACAGTGGTTCCCTTTCCTGGCTTTGAACTGATTTCCAAGTTGGTCATAAAACTTTCCATAATGGTAAAGCCCATACCGCTGCGTTCATTTCCGCCGGTGGTATAGGCAGGACGCCGTGCCTGTTCCACATCTGCAATGCCAATTCCTTTGTCTTTGACCACGATATCCAACACATTGTCCTTTAAAATCCGGCAGCGCAGGGTGATATTTCCCAATTTTTCCGGGTAAGCATGTACAATGCAATTGGTAACGGCTTCTGATACTGCCGTCCGAATGTCCCCCAATTCTTCTAACGTTGGGTCCATCTGCGCAGCAAAGCAAGCCACAGCGGACCGGGCAAATGCCTCATTGCTGGATTTGCTGGGGAAATCCAAAATCATATAATTGTCAAATTTCATGATACAGCCTCCTTGATCTCCACCAATTTGTCAATTCCAGACGCCTGAAATACCCGCATGGGCTGGGGGGCGATTCCGGTAAGCAAGAGCTTTCCTTCAATTTGGGTCATATTGCGAAGGGCATTGATCACCACCGCAATACCAGAAGAATCCACAAAAGAAACCTCCTCAAAATCCAACACACAAACCTGCGGTGTGTACGCCTCAATCTTAGCAGCAATGGCTTGGATATAGGATTTGGCGCAGTGGTGGTCAATTTCTCCGGTGAGTGCCACTGTCAGCCGTCCCTCCTCCAAAAAACTGGTAAAGTGCATACTTTTCCTCCTTTGTTCGATTTCTACACATAGTATAAAATCCCATTTCCGAAATTGCAGTCGGAAATGGGATTTTCGCAAAATATGCCCCGGTAAAAATAACGTGTAATATAAAAAAGCGCAGAGATACCGGAATCCGTTCTCTGCGCATACTATAGACTTACTTCTTTGCAGGCACTTCCCGAATTCTGACCACAAAGTCCAGATTTATAATCTCAGTACTTTTCTTACCTCTGACTTTGATCGCATTTCCGGAAACTGACTCCAAAACACCACACACATTTGCATCGCTGATGGTAAAAATAACACATTCTTTTCCAATCAATGTTTTTGCCAATTCCAGCATAATCGGTTCCCCCTTTTTCCTGCGTAAAAAATTCAACGCGCAAAGTTTTCTCTTTTTCCTCTTTTGTATCATCAAGTAAATCAGCACAAAAATGACAATATAGGTACTTGAATTCAAAAAATCCCCCTCTTTGCATTTATCCCGGAGAAAGTTACCCTTTCTCCGGGATAATACCATCCATTATGCCAATTTCTCCATTGCCTTCTGGCTCTGTTCCAGACTGGTAATCAAATCCCTGGCTTTCTGAGCCTTCTCTCGCTCAGCATTTACTACCGCTTCCGGAGCACGGGAGATGAAGTTCTCATTGCTCAACTTACCCTCCAGAGAAGCCAGATTCTTTCTTGCCTTCTCCAATTCCTTGGCGATCCGTTCCAGCTCTTTTGCAACATCTACCAGCTGACCCATGGGAATATACAGCTTGGCATCCGCAGTTGCACAGGTTACCATACCATCCAGGTTCTCGGGTTCCCGATCCAGAAGTGTTACCTGGTCAGCATAAGCCAGACGCTGGATGAAGCCTTCGCCTTCCATGAACACTTCCCGCTTGGCTGTCAGGACATAAAGCGCAGCTTTCTTGCTGGGAGGAACATTCATTTCCGCACGACGGTTACGAATGGCACGGATGGCATTCATGACGGATTCCATATGGCTCTCTTCCGTCTTAAATGCCAGATCTTCCCGGTATTCCGGCCATTTGGCAACAATCAGTGCTTCCCCCTCATGGGGCAGGCTCTGCCAGATTTCCTCGGTGATGAAGGGCATGAACGGATGCAGCAGCCGCAGAATCTGATCCAGCACATAAACCAGAACTGCCATGGCAGTCTCCTTGCGCCCGGCATCCTCAGAATACAGACGGGCCTTCGTCAGCTCGATATACCAGTCACAATAGGTATCCCAGATAAAGTCATATACTTTCTGGACAGCAACACCCAATTCGTATTTCTCCAGATTTTCGGTGACTTCGGAAATCAGCGTATTGAGCTTGCTCAGTACCCACTTATCTGCAATTTCCAGTTTCTCCATTTCCGGAAGACCGGCGGAGGCATCTTCTCCCAAGTTCATCATGACGTAGCGAGAAGCGTTCCAGAGCTTATTGGCAAAATTACGCATAGCTTCGCAGCGCTCCACATAGAAACGCATATCATTTCCGGGAGAGTTACCGGTGACCATATTCATCCGCAAAGCATCGCAGCCAAACTTTTCAATCATTTCCAGCGGATCAATGCCGTTGCCCAAAGACTTGGACATTTTCCGTCCCTGATTGTCCCGAACCAAGCCATGGATCAGCACGGTGTGGAAGGGCGTTTTACCGGTATGAGCGCAGCCGGAGAAAATCATTCTGGCAACCCAGAAGAAAATAATGTCATAGCCGGTGACCAAAACATCGGTGGGATAGAAATAATTCAGATCTTCGGTCTTTTCCGGCCAGCCCAGAGTCTCGAAGGGCCACAGGGCAGAGCTGAACCAAGTATCCAGCACATCCGGATCTCGCTCGATCCGAGTGCTGCCGCACTTTTCACACTTGCAGGCATCTTCCCGGGATACGGTAATGTGGCCGCAATCTGCACAGGTCCAGGCGGGAATCTGATGTCCCCACCACAGCTGACGGGAAATGCACCAGTCACGGACATTTTCCATCCAGTTCAGATAGGTTTTGCTGAAACGCTCCGGGACAAACTTGGTTTCATTCTCTTTGACAACACGGATTGCCTCTTCAGCCAGCGGCTTCATCTTAACGAACCACTGGGCAGAGATAATCGGCTCCACATCCTTATGGCAGCGATAACAAGTACCAACGTTGTGGCTGTAGTCGTCTACCTTGACCAGGTAACCGCCCGCCTCCAGATCGGCAACAATGGCCTTACGCGCATCATAGCGGTCCATTCCTTCGTACTTTCCGCCCAGCTCGTTAACCTTACCGTTATCATCCAGGACACGGATCACTTCCAGATTGTGCCGCAGACCCACTTCAAAGTCGTTGGGATCATGAGCAGGTGTCATCTTGACGCAGCCGGTACCAAACTCCATCTCTGCATAGTCATCGGCTACCACGGGGATCTCCTTATTCACCAGGGGCAGGATGACTTTCTTTCCCACAATGGCGCGATAGCGTTCGTCGTTGGGGTTGACGCAGACACCGGTATCACCCAGCATGGTTTCCGGACGGGTAGTAGCCACAACCACTTCCCCGCTGCCATCGGCTAGAGGGTAGCGGATATGCCACAGATGACCAGGCTTATCCACATACTCCACTTCTGCATCAGACAGCGCAGTGACACAGTTGGGGCACCAGTTGATAATTCTGCTGCCTTTGTAAATCAAGCCCTTTTCATACAGGGAAACAAACACTTCCCGAACAGCTTTGGAGCAACCCTCGTCCATAGTAAAGCGGGCACGATCCCAATCGCAGGAGGCGCCCAGTTTCTTCTGCTGCTCCACAATCCGATTTCCGTATTTATATTTCCAATCCCATACCCGTTCCAGGAACTTTTCCCGGCCCAGATCATAACGGGTCAAACCTTCTTTTCTGAGCTCCTCTTCTACCTTGATTTGCGTAGCAATACCGGCATGGTCAACACCGGGCACCCACAAGGCGTTATAACCCTGCATCCGCTTAAACCGGATCAACGTATCCTGAAGCGTTGCATCCATGGCGTGACCCATGTGCAGCTGACCGGTGACATTGGGTGGAGGCATGACAATGGTAAACGGCTTTTTTCCTTCCTCCCGCTTGGCGTGGAAGTAGCCGCCTTGCTGCCACATTTCGTAGATCTTCGTCTCTACCTGCTGCGGCTCATAGACTTTTGGTAATTCTCTGGCCATGTTTTCTACTCCTTTTCAAATAGAAATGCCCTGAACGCATGAGCGTCCAGGGCGAAAAAATACACTTTCCGCGGTACCACCTGAATTCCCTTCCGGGCACTTGACAGCTATAACGGGCAGACCCGTATTGTCTTACTCCATTCAGACAATCCGCTCCGGGACGACCATCCGCTTCCTTCCGTATGCCCTCTCACCATCCGGGCACTCTCTGAACGGTACTGAAAGCGAAACCTTCCCATCTACGCATTTACTTCTATAAGGTATCATACATTCTCTTGACTGTCAACCAAAGATGGGAAAAAGACAGGATAATTCAAAAACTGTTTTCACAGTTTCCCTTGACGCATGGAAAATTCTTTCCTATAATGAGACAAACAACGGATTGTGAGATGATGACATGAAATTATCGTTGGTGGTTCCCTGTTACAATGAGGCTGAGAATGTAGCACCTTTTCAGGATGCGGTGATCAGCGCATTTGATGGCTGCGGCTACGATTTTGAAATTATTTTTGTAAACGACGGAAGCAAGGACGCTACACTACATAACTTAAGAAAATTACACGCTCACCAAAAATGTCCTGTGAAGGTGATTTCCTTTTCCAGGAATTTCGGGAAGGAAGCTGGTTTGTATGCAGGGCTGCAGCATGCCAGCGGGGAGTATATTTCGTTAATCGACGCCGATTTGCAGCAGCGCCCGGAAATTGTACGGGATATGGTTGCCATTTTAGAGGAACAGCCCCAGTATGATGTGGTAGCTGCATACCAGGATCGCCGCGGCGAAGGAAAGGTTCTGTCTTTTTTCAAAAAGAGTTTCTACGCCATTATCAATAAACTTTCTGATGTAACCTTGCAGCCGGATGCCAGTGATTTCCGCACGTTCCGCCGCAGTGTTCGTGACAGCATTTTGGAGCTGGCAGAATACCATCGCTTTTCTAAGGGTATCTTTGCTTGGGTTGGATATGACACCTGCTTTATTCCCTACACCGCCTGCGAGCGGGCTGCCGGTACAACCAAGTGGAGTTTCTGGAAGCTGGTGGAATATGCCATTGAAGGCATAATCGGTTATTCCACAGCCCCATTGCGGCTGGCAACCGTATTGGGTTGTATTTCGGGAATCGGTGCGGTCTTTTACTTGATTGGAGTGCTGCTGGAAAAGTTAATTTGCGGGATTGATGTGCCGGGATTTGCTACAATCATCGTGCTGATTCTCTTCTTTGGTTCCATGCAGCTGTTTTGCATCGGAATTATCGGAGAATATGTAGGCAGAACCTTTGAGCAAAGCAAGAACCGCCCTATTTATATTGCCAAAGAAATTCTGGATTATGAGGAAAACTGAAAAACAAGGGCTGTTGTTGCAAACAGCCCTTGTTTTTATTCCGGCTCTCCGTCCAGAAAATGATTGATTTTCTCCAAAAAAGCTTCGCTGTACCAGGAAGCCTTCAGCTCACCAACACCAGACACTTTCTTAAACTCCCATTTGGTTCTGGGACGTTTCTTTACCATATCGGTCAAGGTTGCATTGGAGAAGACCACATAAGCTGGAACCCCGGCTTCTTTTGCCAGTTTCCCCCGCAGTTCTTTCAGCACATCAAACAGCTCCGCTTCCTGCTCTTCCAAAGAAGTGGCATCGGCGGCAACCTCTTCTGGCTCGGACTCGATTTTCATCACCACTTTTTGCCCCCGGTACAGCACTTCAGAAGCTAAGGCGGTCAGCTGCAGCGTTTGATGTTCCCGATCCGCTTGCAGATATCCTTCCGCCTCCAGGTGATCTATCATAGCATGCAGATTGCTTCTGGTACGATTCTTCAGTAAGCCATAGGTACTTAACTCGTTCAGATGCAGTTCCAGCACGCGTTTATCCTTACTCCCACGCAGCGTGCTGGCGATGAGATTTACACCTACCCAGTACCCCAGCTTATCATGCATACGTTTGACACAAGACAGAATCATCTGTGATTCTTTGGTAATATCTACCTCCCGGAAGTTTCCATTGCAGTTTCCGCAGTTTCCGCAAATTTCTGGATGCTTCTGTCCAAAATACTCCAGAATATATCCGCGCAGACAGGTTTTGGTTTTGCAATAGCCTACCATAGCGTCCAGCCTGGCTAAATCCTGCTTGCGAATAATCTCCTGCTGAACCGGGTCTAAATCCTCATTTTCTCCACTATTTTGAATTAGAAAGTGCGCAGTGCTTACATCCGTGCCGCTGAAAAGCAAAATGCAGTCAGCCTGGGAGCCATCTCTTCCGGCTCTTCCTGCCTCCTGGTAATATGCCTCCAGACTTTTGGGCATATTATAGTGAATCACAAAGCTGACGTTTGATTTGTCAATCCCCATGCCAAAGGCATTGGTGGCAACCATGATGGTTTTCCGGTCGAAAAGAAAGTCCTCCTGGTTGGCGGTACGCTCCTGCTCTTCCAATCCTGCATGGTAGCGTGTAGCTGGATAGCCCAATTCATTGAGCATCTGACAGACAGTTTCTACTTTTTTCCGTGTAGCACAATAGATTATCCCACTCTTCCCGCTGCGATCGCCCAGCAGCTGTTTAAGCTCCCGGTCTTTCAATTCCGGGTGGAGAACAGTAAAGCAGAGATTCGGGCGATCAAAGCCAGTTACAGTTTGCACCGGATTGCGAAGGCCCAAAATGCGTTTGATGTCCTCCTGAACCTGTTTGGTGGCAGTTGCGGTAAAGGCTGCAACAATCGGTCTTCTGGATAATCCGGCAATAAAGTGGACAATCCGCAGGTAGCTGGGACGAAAGTCCTGTCCCCATTGGGAAATGCAGTGAGCTTCATCCACTGCAACAAAGGAAATCGGAAGCTGTTCTGCCAGGCTCCCAAAATCTTCTGAATCCAGCCGCTCCGGTGCGACATAGATTATTTTATATTTTCCTGCCAGCATATTGCGATATACTGCCTGAATTTGTCCGAAGTTCAGACTGCTGTTGATATATGCCGCTGGGACGCCTGCTGCCTTCAAGGCCATTACTTGATCGCGCATAAGGGAGATCAATGGGGATACGACCAAAGAGATCCCTGGCAGCAAAAGTGCCGGAATCTGATAGCACATACTTTTTCCGCCGCCGGTAGGCATAATGCCAAAGGCATCCCTTCCTGAAAGAATTCCGTCAATCAGCAATTCTTGTCCGGGGCGGAACTGAGAATATCCAAAAATTCGCTGCAGCAGCTGTAGCTTATCCATATTTGTTCACCATTTCATTCGTCACTGATGGTTATTTTCGCATACTTTTCCGATAATTGCAAGCCAAACTTCTGCCATCTGATTCTAACACTGGTCGGTAAGATTGACTTTTGCCGGCCACCGCATATAATATGAGATAGGTGATGCAATATGAAAACAGACCAGGCCGTATGCCTTCTAAACGATTCTTTTCCTCCGCTGATCGATGGTGTTGCCAATGCAGTGGTCAACTACGCTGAACAGATTACGAAAGCCGGCGCAAAGGCTGTGGTAGTTACGCCAAACCATCCGGATGCAGAGGATTCTCGTTTTCCCTATCCAATCGTACGGTATCCAAGTATTGATATCCGTCACAAAGTAGGCTACCTTGCCGGGGTCCCCTTCTCTCCAGAAGTCGCAAGCTACGTAACCCGGGAAAAGATTGCGATCCTTCACAGCCATTGCCCTATCGTCTCAACACTGATGGCTCGCCAGCTGCGGCAAATTACAGATGCACCTCTGGTGATGACGTATCACACTAAGTTTGACATTGAAATATCCAATATTCTGCACAATAAACTGCTGCAGTCCGGCAGCAGAAAAGCACTGGTAAAAAACATCAGTGCCTGTGACGAAATATGGGTAGTCAGCAAAGGTGCGGGAGAGAACTTATCTGCGCTGGGATACGAAGGTGACTTTGTGGTTATGCCAAACGGCGTGGATTTTCCACATGGCCGTGTTTCCGAGGAAGCCGTGCTCCAGGCAACTGAAGGGTATGATCTGCCGGAGGGGGTTACGGTTTTCCTATTTGTGGGACGGATGCGCTGGTATAAAGGGCAGCGTATTATTTTGGACGCTTTGTCCAAAATTGCCGCAGAGGGACATGATTTCCGTATGGTTTTTGTGGGTTCAGGAAGTGATGAAGAGGAGATTAAAGCCTATGCCCTGGAATGTGGTATCGGAGAAAAGTGCATTTTTACCGGTGCCATCGCCCAGCGAGAAACGCTGCGGGCCTGGTACTGCCGTGCAGACCTCTTTCTGTTCCCCTCTACCTTCGACACCAACGGTTTGGTTGTACGGGAAGCTGCGGCTTGCAGTGTTGCATCGGTTTTAATTCAAGGAAGCTGTGCAGCAGAGGGCATTACCCACGGCAGAAACGGATATTTAATCGAAGAAACTGCAGAAAGCTTAGCTGAATGTCTTCTCGCACTCTGGAACAAACGAGATCTTATGCATCAAGCGGGAGAACTGGCAGATCAGGAAATCTACATTTCCTGGGAAACCGCTGTCCATGCCGCAATGGAGCGTTATGAGATTGTGATTGATCGGTATAAAAGCGCCCTATATCCATCTCGCCGGGAACCCATGGATGTGCTGCTGAACGCCAACGGTGAACTGATGGAAGATCTGGGACACTTGATGGCGCTGCGAAAAGAAATGCACCATCATTTTGAATTTTGATTATCCAAGCAGTACAAGTTTAAAAATCAGGGGATCAGGAAAAACCTGATCCCCTATTTCACTTTTCAATCACCCAGCATGGACTTTATTTCCGCTTAAGCCGACGAAGGGTATTGTCTTTGGGTTTTGGATTTAAAATGCGATAAAATAGCAAGCTAATTCCCAGAAGCACCAAGCCCGCCACAACCAGTGCCAGAAGTTCTACCAAAGGAGTACTGCTAGTAGCAGACAGCACGTCCTCATATGTCACTGGCGCAGTTGTGCTGGTCAGAAAAACTGGGATACCGGTTAGAAATACCGGTTCCAAACAACAAAACAAATTCATCTGCACGCATCCTCCCCAAAGTAATTCTATTTTCTCTGACTATAGCACAATTGGGAAGCAAATGCAACATGATAGCGAAGTATAATTTCACCGCAAATATTCACTGACTGTTGCAGCGATGACACAGCACATCTTCTTTTGATAGGCACTGTCCCGCAGTTTTGCTTCTTCCTCCGGATTAGACAGGAATCCGCATTCAATCAAGACACCGGGACAGCGGATGTGCTCCATAAGGTAAACACCGCTGCTTTTCCGGGCATCACGGTTCGTCTTCGGGTGTAAATTTGACAATAAAGAGGATTGCAGCTGCTTGGCCAAAAGCTCACTTCCTTCTGACTGGGCATAGAACACTTGTATGCCGCTGTAGCGGCTATCCGGATAGTTATTTTGATGGATACTGAGAAGCAGTGCATTTTCCGTTTCATTGGCAATGCGAACCCGCTCTTTCAAATCCGAAACCTTCTTCTGTGCAATGGTTTCCCCTTTTGTATAAACGGAAATATCTGTTGTCCGGATGATTTTGGTTTCATATCCCAGCAAATGGAACAAGTCGTTCAGGCGCAGAGAGATATCCAAATTGTATACACTTTCTACAATACCTGTACAAGACGTAGCGCCACCATCTTCCCCACCATGCCCCGGATCAATGATAATACAGTGTTCCCGTGGAATCGGTGCACTGTCCGCAATCGCAGTAACCGTTCTGCTTCCCAATTCCGATGCGGCCAAAATAGTAATTATCGTAAAACAATAAAATATAAGCCAGCGCTTACCTTTCTTCATGTGCAACACCTCCCTTTACTATATGCCGCAATCCCTTTCAGCTGAACATTCCTTCTGAAAAAGGCATAGTATGACACGGAACGACAGTTCTCAAACAAGAATAAGGAGGAATGACATTTGAAAAATGAAAAACCGGATACCCAATTTCGGGAAGGCCGGCTCCCTGCTATGGCGCCACTGGCAAATCCCTATGTTCCTTTTCAGCTAGAAAATTCTCCAAAATATGAAGCCAGAAAAGGAATGGTTCGCGGAACCCTTTTCCCGGGATTGGATCTTCCCTTTATGGGAAAAGTGAACACGGAAGAAAAGGCGGAAACTCCAATGACAGAGCTGCAGGCGCTGGCATTTGCCGTGCAGGAATTGGCTCTGTATTTGGATACGCACCGGGACGACAAGGAAGCTTTGCAGCTATATCGGGATTATCAGAAACTGTACGAACGCGGACGAATGGAATTCAGCAAAAAATATGGCCCGCTGACCCATACACAAGTATCAGAGTCAGCAGACTACAACTGGCTGGATGATCCATGGCCCTGGGAATTCCATGGAAACAAGGAGGATTGAGCATGTTTTACTATGATAAGAAATTACAGTACCCGGTCAAAATTGCAAAGCCCAATCCTCGCCTGGCAGCCATTATCCTTTCTCAGTATGGCGGACCGGATGGAGAATTAGGGGCATCCTTACGCTATTTATCCCAGCGTTATACCATGCCCTTTGATGAGCTGAAAGGTCTGCTCACCGATATTGGTACAGAAGGGTCATAATGACACCCGGGAAGTTAGCGGATGCTGGCCATGGAATCCAGGATGGTTTTCATGCTGGGATCAGTTATCTTCAAATGCGCTCAAATGCCCAATTGCAACCATTCATTCCCATATGTTTTCTATTTCCGGCACATTTCTCTTTTTTGCTGTCACAAAACAGGCCTTGAAAATATAATGGATGTAGGAGGTGCAACATGGGTAATTATCTTATACTGGCACTTGTGGCGACGCTGGGGACCTGGTTCGTAACAGCACTGGGCGCAGCTACCGTCATTTTTTTCACGTCCCCCGATCCAAAAGGGTTGAACATCATGCTTGGATTTGCTTCCGGTGTCATGATCGCAGCCAGCTTCTGGTCTTTGCTTCAGCCAGCAATCGAACGTGCGCAGGCCGCATCGAGCCTGCCTGCGTATCTGGTGGCAACGGTAGGCTTTTTGCTCGGTGCATTGTTTATGTGGGCATCCGATAAAGTGGTTTCCATTGCAAGACGAGAAGCTGACAGCACACTGGGTAAGCCAAATGAGCGTCTGCACCGCATTATCATGCTGATTCTTTCCATCACCCTTCACAACATCCCGGAAGGTCTGGCCGTGGGCGTTGCATTTGGCGCATTGCAGGGCAACGACTATACCTCTGAAAACTTGATGGGGGCAATTTCCGTGGCGGTTGGCATCGGTTTGCAGAATTTTCCCGAAGGTGCAGCAGTTTCTGTTCCGCTCCGGAGAGAAGGATATTCCAGAAAGAAAAGTTTTCTAATTGGTCAAGCTTCCGGCGTCGTAGAACCAATCGCCGGTGTCGTGGGAGCATTACTGGTTGTTTACGTAGAATCGATTCTGCCCTACGCTTTGTCCTTTGCGGCTGGAGCAATGATCTTGGTTGCCGTTCACGAGTTGATTCCGGAATGCCAAAAGAATCAGAAGACACAGCCATATTTCGCTACAATGGGAATCGTTCTTGGATTCGCCGTTATGATGTTGCTGGACGTTATGCTGGGTTAATTCAGAAGGCAGATCCTTTTCTCAAATGGACGAAAACGCAGAACAACCTGGAATCGAACGTGATTCCAGGTTGTCTGCTGCAATTTTTAATATTGTGTCAAACTAAGAAGCATATTTACTCCGCAGGAGGAACATCGATTTCCATATCACTCATGGGATAGGTGACACAAGGATGAATACAGCCGAATTTCCGGTCTGCTT
>CALXDU010000032.1 GCA_944387145.1 uncultured Oscillospiraceae bacterium
AGCACGACCCTGCAGGACGCATGGTTTGGACGGACGGTTATCGGCGGCCCTATGCTGGCCCTGCTGGTTTCTATGATCGCCTGTAACATCCTGCCTTCTGTAAGCAAGGAGTTCAAGGAAGGCACCACCTTCTGCTCCAAGCAGTTCCTGAACTGGGGCATCATTGCCACCGGCGGTACTCTGAGCTTTGCCGCAATCCTCGGAACCGGCGTCAAGGCCCTGCCTCTGATTATCTTTAACATCCTGCTGAGCTTCGCTGTTGCTCTGCTGATGGGTAAGCAGCTGGGCGTTACGGAGAACACCTCCGTCCTGGTTGGAGGCGGCACCTGTATCTGCGGCGGCACTGCCATTGCAACCCTGAGCCGAATCATCAAAGCCAAGGAAGAAGAAATTGCCTTTGCCATGGCAGCCATCTTCCTGTTTGATACCCTGGCAGCTTTCTCCTATCCCTACCTGATGACCGCACTGAACTTCACCCCCAACCAGTTCGCATTTGTGGCCGGAACCGCCATCAACGACACCTCTTCTGTGGCAGGCGCTCAAGCAACCTATCAGGGTATGATCGGCGACGGCACCTTCCAGGGCGCCCTGAATGTCAAGCTGGTGCGCACCACCATGCTGATCTTTGTGGCTCTGGCATGGACCTTCATTATGGCCAGCCGTGCCAAGAAGAATGGCGAAACTTCTCAGAATGACAGCATGGCTGCAGTGGTAAAAAAGACCTTCCCCATGTTCATTTTGTGGTTTGTGGTCATGGCCGGTCTGAATACCATCGGTGTATTCTCTGATTACGGCGTGAGCCTGCTGTCCAAGGCCGGCAAGTACCTGTTTGCCGCAGCCCTGGCTGGCGTCGGTTTCAAAATCAAATTCAAGGATGTATTCTCCAAGGGCCTGAAGCCCATTGCTTTGGGTGGCATTACCTGGCTGTGCGTTGCCGCCAGCTCCTATGCCTTTGCATTCCTCTTTGCAGGATATATTGGGTAAGATTGCTTAAATAACTAAAAAATAAAAAGGAGAAAAACGTATGAACATTGTTGTCATTGGCGGTGTTGCCGCCGGCACCAAGACCGCAGCCAAACTGATGCGTCAGGATCGCAGCGCCAAGGTCACCGTTTACACCAAGGGTAAGGACATTTCCTACGCCGGATGCGGCCTGCCCTACTATGTAGGCGGAAGCATCGAGACCCGGGACGAACTGATCGTCAATACTCCCGAAAAGTACACCGGGCTGACCGGCGTAGAAGTCAAGACCGAGATGGAAGCAACCAAGGTAGACCCTTCCGCCAAGACCGTCACCTTCGCAAACGGTGAGGTAGTTGGTTACGATAAGCTGGTGATCGCCACCGGTGCCAGCCCCTTCGTTCCCAACGTGGCCGGAGCAAACCTGCCCGGCGTGTTTACCATGCGTACTCCTGACGATGCAATCAATCTGCGCAGCTATGTAGAGCAGAACAACTGCCGCAATGCCGTGATTGTTGGCGGCGGCTTCATCGGTCTGGAAATCGCCGAGAACCTGATGGCCAAGGGTCTGAAGGTCACCGTGGTGGACATGGCTTCCCAGGTTATGCCCAACCTGTTCGATGCTGAAGTAGCAGATTACATCCGTCGTCAGCTCCAGGCTCAGGGTATCCGTGTGGTTACCGGCGCTGGACTGGAAGCTGTTATGGGCAGCGAGAAGGCTACCGGCATCCGTACTGCCGTGGGTGGTTTTGAGGCGGATGTGGTGGTTATGGCCATCGGCGTGCGTCCTGCAACCGCTTTCCTGAACGATTCCGGCATCGAGATGTTCAAGGGCACCATCGTGGTGGACAGCCACCAGAAGACCAATCTGGAGGACGTCTACGCCGTTGGTGACTGCGCCATGGTTTTCAACCGCATTACAGGCAAGGGCCAGTGGTCTGCAATGGGCTCCACCGCCAACATCACCGGCCGTCTGCTGGCTAAGAATCTGACCGGCGAAGATGCACCCTACGGCGGCTGCCTGGGCACCGGCGTGGTGAAGCTCACCAGCTCCTTGAACGCAGGCCGTACCGGTCTGACGGAAGAGCAGGCCAAGGCATCAGGCTTCGATGTCATTACCGTCACCTGCGTAACCGACGACAAGGCGCATTACTATCCCGATGCTTCCACCTTCATGACCAAGCTGGTTGCCGACAAGACCTCCCACAAGCTGCTGGGTATTCAGGTACTGGGCGGCGGCGCCGTGGACAAAATGGTGGACATCGCTGTTACCGGCATCGCCATGGGTGCAAAGATTGAAGACTTTGACACCTTGGATTATGCCTACGCACCTCCTTTCTCCACCGCCATCCATCCCTTCGTTCAGGCCTGCTACATTCTGGAGAACAAGATGTCCGGCGATTATGAGTCCATGACTCCCGCTGAATATCTGGCAGGCAAGGCCAAGGGTTATCAGATCATCGACGTCAGCCCCGCTCCCGCCATCCCCGGTGCAACCTGGGTGGATCTGAGCAAGGTCAACGGCCCCATTGCTGGTCTGGATAAAGAGGCCAAGCTGCTGATGGTCTGTGCCAAGGGCAAGCGCGGCTACTTCCTGCAGAACCGTCTGAAGGCTTACGGCTACACCAACACCAAGGCTCTGGAAGGCGGCCTGTTTGTCAACAATGTAAAGGTCTCCTTCGAAGGTGGCAAGCTGCCCCCTCTGGAAATCAAGCGTCTGAAGGGACTGGGCTGTCTGCAGGACAAGCGCTATCCCGATGTGTTCAACGTCCGTGTCATTACCCGCAACGGTAAGATCTCCACCGAGGAGCATCGTGCAGTAGCCGAGGCTGCTGAAAAGTTCGGCTCCGGTGAAGTGACCATGACCACCCGTCTGACCCTGGAGGTTCAGGGTGTCAAGTACGAAAACGTTCAGCCCCTGATCGACTTCCTGGGACAGCACAATCTGCTCACCGGCGGCACCGGTTCTCTGGTCCGTCCTGTGGTTTCCTGTAAGGGTACCACCTGCCAGTACGGTCTGATCGACACCTTCGGCCTGAGCGAGAAGATCCACGAGCGGTTCTATCTGGGCTACCACGGCGTAACCCTGCCTCATAAGTTCAAGATTGCTGTCGGCGGCTGCCCCAACAACTGTGTCAAGCCCGACCTGAACGACCTGGGCATTGTGGGCCAGATGGTTCCCATGATTGACTACAGCAAGTGCCATGGCTGTAAGGTCTGCCAGGTAGAGAACAACTGTCCCATCAAGATCGCTAAGGTCATTGACGGCAAGATTCAGATTGATCCCAATGCCTGCAACAACTGCGGCCGCTGCAAGGGCAAGTGCCCCTTCGGCGCACTGGAAGAGTACCAGAACGGCTACAAGATCTATCTGGGCGGCCGCTGGGGCAAGAAGGTTGCCCATGGTATCCCCCTGACCAAGCTCTTCACCAGCGAAGAGGAAGTCATGGAAATCGTGGAGAAGGCCATCCTGCTGTTCCGGGACGAAGGCATCACCGGCGAGCGGTTTGCTGATACCGTAACCCGTCTGGGCTTTGACTATGTAAACGAGAAGCTCATCAGCGGAACCATTGACAAGACCACCATCCTGAACAAGACTGTTAAGGGCGGCGCTACCTGCTAATATCTTACATCACATTTTGTGTGCGGCTTCTATCCCGGCGGATAGGGGCCGCACCTTTTTGTATGGAAAAAATATAGGAAGAAAGAGGCTTTTGAAACCCCCGGGGGGGCTTGTGTCGGTATAAAGATATCGGTATAATATGGGAGTATCGCAAAAGCGGACAAATTTTGCCTGCGGAAATACAGAAAGGAACCATTGCTATGCGTACACCCAAATTTCTAAGCCTTCTTTTCTGCGCCTCTCTTGCCCTGACATTGGCAGCCTGCGCAAGCCCCAAGCAGCCGGAGCAGACCCTGGCCACCGCCACCCAGTCCGCCAGTGCCACCCGCACCATTGTGGATGGCAGGGGCCGTGAAGTGGAGATTCCCGCTCAGGTGGAAAGCATCGTCTGCGTTGGCGTAGGTGCGCTGCGCTACAGCTGTTATGTAGGCGCCGCCGATCTGGTGGTGGGCGTGGAAAATTACGAAACCAAGCCCGGCATGTCCCGGCTGTATAACTATGTGAACTTTGACAAATTCCAGTCCCTGCCGGTAATCGGCGCCAACGGCGAGCCTTATACCGAAGAAACTATCACCGTTGCCCCTCAGGTGATTGTCATGAGTGCCTACGCTTCTGTCGACCCGGATGAACTGTCCGCACAAACCGGCACCCCAGTAGTGGTGGTGCCCGGAAGTGACACCACCCTGGATGACAAAGCTTACGAAACCATCCGGATTCTGGGAGAACTATTCCAGATGGAGGAGCGGGCAGATGCGCTGACGGAGTATCTGCATGGTCTGGAAGATGACCTAAGCCAGCGCACTGGGGACATTCCGGAAGAAGAAAAGCCCTCTGTCTATGTGGCCGGTGTCTCTTTCAAAGGCGCTCACGGTTTTGAAGGCACCGAAGCCGGATATGGACCCTTTTCTCTGATTGGTGCCAAGAATCTGGCGGACACCACCGGACAAAGCGGTGCATTTGATATCGACCTGGAACAGGTGCTCACCTGGGATCCGGATGTGATCTTCCTGGACTTTAACGGCATGGAGCTGATTCACGAGGACTATGCCAAAAATCCCGACTACTACAACGCCCTGACCGCTGTTCAGTCCGGCAAGGTCTATTCCCAGATTTCCTTCCGCTCCTCTGCCAGCAACCTGGAAACCGCTCTGGCAGATGCCTATTATGCCGCCAGCGTCATGTTCCCCGAAGAATTCTCCGATGTGAACATCGAGGAAAAGACCGGAGAAATCTTCCAAATGCTGCTGGGGGCCAATCCTTATGAAGATCTGAAGGAGGCTGGTTATGAATTCCGTCCCATCGTCCTTGGCCAGTAAACAGCCGGATAACGCTTATCAGAAAAACAGAGCAAAAAGCATTGGCTTTCTGCTGATTTTGACATTGATTCTGCTGTTTGCCATTGTGCTGTCCCTGCGGGCAGGCTCCTACAATACCCCCATCGGGGAACTGCTCAAGGGAATCTTCGGTCTATCTCAGGATAAGAAAATCAATCTGGTGGTGCAGAACAATCGTCTGCCCCGAATCTGCACCGCCATTCTGGCTGGAGCGGGGCTGGGACTGGCTGGGTGCATTTTGCAGGCGATTCTGCGCAACCCCCTGGCTTCTGCCTCTACCCTGGGTGTGTCTCAGGGTGCAACTTTTGGCGCCGCCTTTGCCATTGTAGCTCTGGGCATGGGCAGCAATATGGGCATCGGCATCCCGCTGTTTTCCTTCCTTGGTTCTATTGCCGTGGCGGTTCTCATTCTGGGTCTGTCCCGGTTCCGCCGGATTTCTCCGGAAGGAATTGTGCTGGCAGGTGTCGCCATCAGCTCCATGCTCTCCGGCGCTACTACCTTGATTCAGTATTTTGCCGACGAAGTGGAGCTGGCGACCCTGGTTTTCTGGACCTTTGGTGATCTGGGCAGCACTAACTGGGAGGATATGCGGCTGATGGCGCTGGTGGTTGCTATTTTGATTGTTTACTGTTTCTTCCACCGCTGGGACTATAACGCTCTGCTCAACGGCGAGGAAACCGCTCTGAGCCTGGGCATCAACGTCAAGCAGCTGACCTTGGTCAATATGGTTCTGTGCTGTCTGACCAGCTCCGTGATCGTCTCCAACATCGGTCTGATTAACTTTATCGGTCTGGTGGCTCCTCACATTGTACGGATGGTGGTAGGCAACAACCATGTGTATGTCATTCCCGGTTCTGTGCTGGCAGGGGCTACCCTTCTGCTGCTCAGCGATCTGTTTGCCCGGGTAGCCATTGCCCCGGTGATTCTTCCCATCGGCGCCATTACGTCGTTCCTGGGTGGGCCTCTGTTCTTGTACCTTCTGTTCAAAGGAGGAAAAAGCAAATGATTCAGGCAAACAATATCTGCTATCACTATAAAGGCTGCCCGGATGTGCTGAAGCATGTCAGCTTTGATCTGGAGCCGGGGCAGTTTCTGGCAATCTTGGGCAATAACGGCGTGGGAAAGAGCACCCTGCTCAAGTGTTTTAATAACATTTTGAAAGCAGACAGCGGTGAATTTCTGCTGGATGGAAAGAACCTTCTGACCATGTCCCACCGGGATATTGCCCGGAGTGTGGCCTTTGTGTCCCAGACTGTAGCCAATACCCAGATGACGGTTCACGATGTGGTAATGCTGGGCCGCCGGCCCTACATGAAATGGGGATTTACAGAAGAAGATCACGTCATTGTCCACGAAGCCATGGACCGGATGGGGTTGGACGCCCTGCGGGGCCGATTCCTCAACGAGCTGTCCGGCGGTGAGCGGCAGAAAGTGATGATCGCCAGAGCTTTGGCCCAGCAGCCCAAGGTCATGCTTCTGGACGAGCCTACCAGTTCCCTGGACATCCGCAACCAATATCAGGTACTGGAAATCGTCCGGGAGCTGTGCCACAAAGACGGTTTGACCGCCATTATTGTGATCCATGACCTGTCTTTGGCTCTGCGGTTCTGCGATAAGTTCCTGCTGCTGCGGCAAGGAGAAGTATACCGTTACGGTGACCACACCATCCTGGACTCCACTGCCTTTCGGGAGGTCTACGGGGTCGATGCCAGAGTGGCCCAAGTAGAAGGACAGCACGTTGTTCTGGTGAATACGGAGGAAAACCCAGAATGGACTTAAAAGAACTCTGGAAAACTGACTTTCAGCCGGAAATTCACCGGCAAATGTGGGACAGCGCTGCCCAGGATTATGTAAAAAAGCCCATTCCCGCTGTGGAAGAACATTCCTTCCTGAAACTGATCCAGCAGAGAGGCGTTCTGCAAAAGGATGCTTCCGTTTTGGATATCGGCTGCGGTGCGGGAACCCTTACCCTGGCGCTGGCTCCCTATGTTCAGCAGGCCGTCGGCTGCGACATTTCGGAAAAGATGATTACCGGAGCCAAAGGTCGGGCAGCAGAACTTGGAATAGACAATGCTTCCTTCCACTGCCTGGACTGGCACGCAGAATCCTTGGAACGCCTGAACTGGGAGGGAACATTTGATATAGTGTTTGCCCATCAGACCCCGGCAATCAGCGACTATGATACCTTCGACAAAATGGTGCGCTGCGCCAGAAAAGCCTGCTTTTTCCGGGCAAATACTCGGCGGCAGGACGCAGTTTTGTCCCAGGCGCTGGCGCAAATTGGCATCCGCCAGGACAATGCCCAAAAAGATGCCACAATTGCCTATGCCTTTGCATATCTGTGGGAGAAGGGGTATGAACCCAATATTCAGTACCACAAAGAAATCTGGCATCCGGTGAAAACCCTGGATGCCCAGATTGCCTGGACCCTCAGCCGGGCAAGACTCTGCCGGGACATCACCCCGGAAGAAGAAAGGGTCATTTCCGACTATCTGCGCACTATCTCTGAGCACGGAACCATTACCGAAACCATTACCACCACCATCGTCACCATGGACTGGATGGTAGTTTAGAAAGAATGGAGTATTATCTATGGACGAAAATAAAATTTTGTGGGAAAAGGCCGCTGCATTTCATGGTCATGTCTGCGGCGGTCTGACCATCGGCTACAAAGCGGCCCTGTATGCCATTGAACTGCTGGATCTGCATTTTTCTGCCGACGAACAAGTGGTGTGCATTGCAGAAAATGATGCTTGCAGTGTCGACGCCATCCAGGCCATTCTGGGATGCAGCATCGGCAAGGGCAATCTGCTGTTCCACATGCGGGGAAAGCAGGCCTACTCCTTCTATAACCGCAAAACCGGCAAGTCTGTCCGGCTGGTTTTAAAGCCCCGGGATACTGCCATGACCAAGGAAGAATCCTTTGCCTACTATCAGTCCCACCAGCCTCAGGAACTGTTTGACGTAAAGGAAACCACCATCCGTCTGCCGGAAAAGGCAAAGCTCTTTGACTCCTATGTCTGCGAATGCTGCGGGGAAACCACCGGTGCCAACTGGATTCGTCTGGCGGGCGGAAAGAAACTCTGTCTGGACTGCTACGAAAGCTACGACCGATTCCATGTATAACAAACAGCCCTCCGGCGATTGTACGCCGGAGAGCAATTTTTTATCTGTTTTGGACCGCGGCTTCCCGGTTGCGGTAAAACACCACGTTCCCCTCTCCATATTTTCCTTCCCGCAGTACATTTCCCTGAGGACTGCGAGCCAAATGCAGCTCTTTTACAGCTTCCGGCCCCTCTGCTCCCACCAGAAAAACAACCATGCAGTTTCTGCTGAAGGTATACGCGCCACTGAACACGCTGCCGTCGGACAGCCCATAGCCGTATTTTTCGCATTCCAGGATTCCTTCCCGGAACCGGTACAACGTACCGTCACCTGCGCAGTACCAATCTCCCAGATAATTTTCCGGGTCTACTCCCTGCCGCAAAATTAGGATGGTGCTTGCCAGCACTAACAGCAACACAACTCCTACCGTGAACCAGCGTTTCATGGAACCCCTCCGCTTTCCTCTCATACCCGTATTATATACTACGAAATCGTGAAAAAGCAATCTGGCAATCCTTAAGATTTATGTAAACTTATTTTTCCAGAAATTGGGTAAAATATCCTAACCTGACGTTCCTCCCTTCTCCACCTTGAGTGTCACATCAAATTATTTTGATGTGACTATTGACAAATCCGCAATACCCGCGTATACTGGTGACATCAAAAGATTTTGATTTGGGGTGTACCGGATGGAGACAGTATATCAGCAGCAAGCTAGGATTTTCAAGGCGTTTTGTGACCCAAACCGTCTGGAAATTTTGGAATTGCTTCGCGGTGGCGAACGCTGCGCCTGCAAACTCCAGGATCAGCTGCAGCTTACCCAGTCCGGACTGTCCTACCACATGAAAATATTGTGTGAATCCGGTATGGTTACCAGCCGTCAGGAGGGAAAATGGACCCACTATTCCCTCAACCCCGCCGGCTGTGATCTGGCACTGACACTGCTGCGGCAAATCACCACGCCGGAAGACGGGCAATGCCCCGACTGTCAGCAAGTCTGATTGTATCTGCTTCCCCATTCTGCGGAATGGGGGATACCTTTGGAGAAAACATCAAAATTTTTTGATATATTGAAGAAACGAGGTTAATGCATGTCTGGATGGGATTTTTTTCAGAAGGAAATTCTGGGAATGCAGTGGCTGAACCGGTTGATCGGCCGGATTTTATCCGGTTTTGGTATGGATCTGAGCAGCCCGGTTACAGGAAGTATCCAGTTTTTCATTTATGACGTAATCAAGATCATGATTCTGCTGGGATGCCTGATTTTGATCATTTCCTACATTCAAAGCTACTTTCCGCCGGAACGGACCAAGAAAATATTGGGCAGGTTCCACGGCATTGGCGCAAACGCACTGGCGGCCCTGCTTGGCACGGTGACGCCCTTTTGCTCCTGCTCCTCTATCCCGCTGTTTATTGGGTTTACCAGTGCAGGGCTTCCCCTGGGGGTGACCATCTCCTTTTTGATTTCCTCGCCAATGGTGGATCTGGGGTCACTGGTACTGCTGATGAGTATTTTCGGATGGAAAGTGGCTGTGGTTTATGTGATACTGGGTCTTGTGATTGCTGTCATCGGCGGCAGTCTGATTGAAAAAATGCATCTGGAAGATCAGGTTGAAAGCTACATCCGAAGAGCCAGCGCCATAGACCTGCCCCAGGAGCAGCTGCATGTCCGGGACCGCATCCGCTATGCCTGGGAGCAGGTATCCTCCACTGCTAAGAAGGTGTTTCCCTACGTACTGGTGGGTGTAGGAATCGGCGCTGTAATCCACAACTGGATTCCCCAGGATTTTGTGACTGCTGTACTTTTCACCGGAAATCCTCTGGGTGTCCTCATCGCAACGGTGGTGGGAATTCCCATGTACGCAGACATTTTTGGCTGCATTCCCATTGCGGAAGCCCTGCTTGCCAAAGGTGCCCAGTTGGGTGTGGTTCTGTCTTTCATGATGGGGGTCACCACCCTGTCGCTGCCTTCCATGATTATGCTGCGCAAGGCTGTCAAGCCCAAGCTGTTGGGGATTTTTGTTGCCATCTGCACATTGGGCATCATCATCGTAGGTTACTTCTTTAACGCCATTGCCTATCTTTTGGTGTAAAACATCAAATCAGCAATAATTTTCATAACTTTAGGAGGAAAAAGTATGTCATTGTTTCATTTTGGTAAGAAAAAGGAAGCTTCTCAGCCCTGCTCCTGCAGCTGCGCCCAGAGTCAAGAATCTGCAGAAGCCGTCTGCACCTGCAGCGGCGGCTGCTGCGGCAGCACAAACGGCATCACCAGCATCAAGGTGCTCGGTTCCGGCTGCAAGTCCTGCCACGAGCTGTATGAGAACACCAAGTCTGCAGCAGCCAGCCTGGGGCTTTCTGCAGAAGTGGAGTATGTCACCGATATGGAAAAAGTTATGACCTACGGTGCAATGCGCATGCCTGCCCTGGTCATTAACGAAACCGTTGCCGCCATGGGAAAAGTTTTGAAGGCTTCCGAAGTGGAATCGCTTCTGCGTCAGCAGATGAAGTAAACCGGCGCAAAAACTGCCGCAGGAACTTTCCTGCGGCAGTTTTATTTGTTTAGGAATTTACTTGGGGCGGGAATTTGCTGCGGGATTCGTCGGCTGCATCATCACAGCGCTCATTCCCTCTGCGCCGGGCTTCCGGCCGCCGCCGGACTTCCAGGCATGCATTGCCAGGGAAACCGCGATAACACCGTAAGAGAAGAACATCCGGATATACTCACTGATGGCCGAGTCGCCCACCAGCTTGGTTGCCGCCAGAGGAGCCACCACGAACAAGGTGTGGAACAGGAAAACGCCAATAATCGCCTGCTTGTTGCTGGCCTTCTGCACATTCGCACCGCCAACCAGGATGGCTGCTACTGCATACAAGCCCACGTTGGACTGCTGCTGCACCGTATTGAAGGTACCCAGGTTCTGCAGGAAAATCAGCTGACCCCAGGCAGCCATGACAGTAGAAATACAGGTCGCAATGATTCGGGTTTTGTCTACATCCAGGCCGGCAGAAGTTGCAACACTGCGGCTCTGGCCCACCGTACGCATATTCTGGCCCAGACGGGTGCTGAGAATCCAGTTGTTGAAGAACACAAAGAAGCAAATCACAGCATAGGTCATAGCAGGCAGCCGGACAGAGCGGTACAGCTTGTTGACATCCGGGATGAAATTGGACACCAGCAGAACCAGGGCCAAAACTGCAAAACCCGCCAGCTTGCGGAAAGCTCCGCTTCCCTTTTCCGGCCGCTTCCAGGCCAGCATGACTGCGGCATACACCAGCAGGCCAATGCCTCCCAACATCACCGCATCCGACATCAGAAGCCGGTTGCTGCCCAGCATGTCATTCAGAATCGGAACAAATCTGGCAACGATGCTCACCACCAGCACCACAACCGAAGCCACGACCTTTCCGGTAACCTGCTTGGCATTGACTTCCCTGCCCATCTTCTTATCAAAGGAAGACAGTACCAGAGTTGAGAAAATCGAAACCACACTCAGCACAGAAACGGTGGTCAGGAAGCTGATATCATCCAGGGAGTATTTCAGATTTCCGGTCAGGTCAAAGGCATTGCGCAGGCCGAATCCCCGCTCCAGAAGGTTAGGATCGTCGAAGGGAATCACGCCGCCGATGATATACAGGACAAACAGGCGGTACAGACCATCGGCAAAGAAGCCCAGCACCAAGCCGGTAATCATTTCAGAACCTTTGGTCTTGTTAAACAGCTTGCCCAACAGCCAGCCGAAGAGAACGGCCAGAGGGGTGGAAATCAGCACGCACAACAGAAGTCCGCCCATGCCGGTAAAGCCCCAGTGAACCACCCAGAAGATGGAAAGCTGGGCCGCAATGGCGCCAACCACGATGCCGAAGTTCATGCCCAAACCGGCCAGGCAGGGAATAATCAATGCCAGTACCAGGCAGGTGTTCCGGCCAAAACGGGTAAAGACCTCGGATGCGACATAGGAAGCATTGGTATCAGCAATCAGAATACAGACAATGCTCAAAAGAACAAATAACAAGATAACTTTGTTGTCAAAGACAAACCGTTTGAGGCCGTCCAGAGAGCTTTTCTTATTCAAAGGTGTGTTACTCATTGGAAGAACCTCCTTTCGCTTTTGCCAGGGCGTACAGGATAACGCCATTCTGGATAATCTGGCGCATGGTATCGGAAATATCCGTACCTGCCAACAACTCATTGGAAACCGGGGGCGTGAAAATGACCAGGCCCTGATACAGGAACGTACCGATAATCACATGGGTGATGGTAGCCTTAGTGGTAGTTGCACCGCCGATGAGGACAGACGCAACGCACAGGAAACCCATGGTAAGGGGGGCTGAATATGCCTGGAGATAGCCGAAGCCCTGGGTGTAGACAACGATGCCCACAGCGCCCAGCACAGTAGACAGGGTGATGCCTTTGATGCGCATCTTATTCACATCAATACCGCTGGCCCTTGCAAAGGTGGGATTGGCACCGGAAGCGGTGATGGCAATGCCGGTCTTGGAGCGGAAGTAGAAATGCACCACCAGACACACCAGCAGCACGCACAGGATAATACCAGTGGGGATGTACACCGGGCCCAGATTGAAGCCCAGGAAGTCATTGAGAAGATAAGCAAAGCTGGACTCCAGGGAAACCGGGTTACGCACACCGGCACCGCCCAGGGGCCAGATGATTTCGCCGCTGCTGAACGGCGCCCGGAACCAGACGATACACATCAGGTAAATGACGGAGTAGCCAACATAGGTGGTAACGGTCATCTCGCTGCCCTTGACCATGTTCAGCAGCTTGCCGTAGCCGATACCCACAATCCAGGCCACCGCAATAGAAACGGCAATGGCAAACAGCATAGCCATCCAGGGACCTGCACCGGGCATTGCAGCATTGACCCGAGGAGCAATGTTAAACTCAATGGCCAGCAGCGTACCCAACAGGCCGCAGACAATACCCAAACTGACACCGAAGTTGGGGCCAATGCCGCACTTAATGGACGGCACCATGGCCAGCACCAGAATTCCCCACATGCCCCAATATTTCAGCGTGGAAGAGAAATAGGAGGCTACGTCAATGCCATTGATGTAGGCAGTCAGAACAATCGCCGCAAAGAACAAGCATACGATCAATCTGGGCCAGCCAATGACATCCATGGTCTTTTTCAATTTTTCCTTAGTCATGGTCCTTACCTCCCTCCACAACGCCGGACATGGCCAGGCCGTAGTCGGCGTCGGAAGCGTCCGGTCCAAAAATACCGGTCAGCTTTCCGTCAGAAACAATGGCAATCCGGTCACAGAGACTGCGCAGTTCGTTCAGTTCCGAACTGACCATAATGATGGTCATGCCCTGCTCCCGATTCATCTTAGCCAGCAGCTCCAGCACCAGCTTCTTTGCACCGATGTCAATGCCGCGGGTCGGCTCAGAAACGATCAGAAGCTTCGGCTCCATGGTAATGGCCCGGGCCAGACAAACCTTCTGCTGGTTGCCGCCGGAGAGCCGTCCGGCATACTGCTCCGGTCCCGTGCAGCGAATATCCAGCGCTTTGATCATTTCCAGGGCATGCTGTTTGGCTGCCTTGCCGTTAAACTGGGTAATGGGGCCGAATTTCCGCAGGAACTTGCCCTGAATCTGCATGGCTGTGAAAATAATATTCTGCTGGATGGATTTTCCCAGAAGCAGACCCACGCCTCGCCGGTCTTCCGATACAAAAGCGATGCCCTTTTTCAGTGCGTCGCCCAGCTTGGACGGATCAATTTTCTGGCCGTCAAATTCCACTTCGCCGCTGCTGGGATACAGGCCCAAAATGCCGTTGGGAATGCCAACCTTGCCCTGGCCTGCCAGGCCGCCGATGCCCAGAATTTCTCCCCGGCGCAGATTCAGATCCACACCCCGAACCCGCTCGCCAGGCATATCCACATAGAAGTTCTTCAGCGTCAGAAGCACATCGTCGTCACGAATGCCCCGGTTATCCTGGCCCATGTTGTCCACCAGCTTTTCCACTTTCCGGCCGATCATCAGCTCAGCAATTTTGGCAGCTGTGGTGTCCTTGGTTTCCAGACGGCTGACGAAGGTGCCGTCTCGCAGAATGGTCATGGAATTGGTAACGGCGATTACCTCGTTGATCCGGTGGGTAATGAAGATGATGGCAATGCCCTTAGAGGCGATGACCCGCATGGTATCCAGCAGCCGGTCGGCTTCCGATTCCGTCAACACCGCAGTGGGTTCATCAAAAATCAACAGCTTGATACCGGTTTTGTCAATTTCCCGGGCGATTTCAATAAACTGCATATAGCCTACCGGCATTCCTGCCACCATTGCGTAGTCTTCAATGTTCAGACCGATGGTATCCAATGCTTTCCGGGTATCGTCAGCCATAGCTGGTTTATCCAGCCGCTCCAGGGATTTGCCCAGCAGGGAGCTGGCCACGGTAGGCGTGGTAATCTCCCGGCCCAGTTTGACATTTTCCGTCACCGTGAAGCCGGGAATCAGCATAAACTCCTGATGCACCATGCCGATACCCAGCTGCATTGCCTTATTGGGGCTGTCAATGGTGACCTTCTCCCCGTCAAACTCAATGCTGCCGCCGTATCCGCCGGTATTGTGGATCACCGGCATGCCAAACAGGATATTCATCAAGGTAGACTTACCGGCGCCATTTTCGCCCATCAGTGCGTGAATTTCTCCGGGTCTGACCTTCAGTTGGACACCTTTGAGCACTTTATTGCCAAAGTACTCTTTGCTGATGTCCTCCATATTCAGTACATATTCCTTATCCATAGTTAACCCCTTTTTGATAAGCGCTAAACGATTTGTGCATATGGGGATGCGCAAATCGTTCAGCACTCATGTGTCTGTCCGTGGGCTGCCCCAAGGGCCGCCATATTTCCAGAAGAAAAACGCGCCCATCGATCAAGACCGATGGGCGCATTGATCTAAAAAACTGTCAGGTTACGATGTACGCCCTAGAATTTAGAAGGTGTAGAAGGGGCACAGAATCATGAAGAAGTTGTCCAGTTCGCCGTTGGCGTCAGAGTAGTGAGAAATCTGGGTCTCTTCGCCGGAAATCTTCTTCATCTCAGCCAGCAGAGCTTCTTCGTCGCAGCGGTCGGTGATCTCACCCTTGCACCACTTGATGGCGTATTCCACACCGGCTTCGATCATCATCATATTGATGGGAACTTCCCAGGTGGACATACGGCCGGTGTTGCCATACTCTGCGACCTTGGCCTTAATCTGCTCCAGCATGTAGGGCACATCGCCTTCATGGCCTTCGGTGGAGATGTTAAAGGCGGAGGGGTAAGCGTGGTAGGGAGAGGGGCAGCACTGCTGGGGGAAGATAGCGCCCAGCTCAGCAACCTGCTGAATCAGAGGAGTCTGCATGGAGCAGTTGGTGCAGAAGAAAGCGGTGTCCTTGCCGTACTCATCCACATAAACCTTAATGTTTTCCGTAACCCAAGCTTGAGCACCGGTAACGCCGGCATCACCAGTGGGATCGGGAGCGGTAGCTTCTACGTACTCAATGCCCAGTTCTGCACAGCGAGCCTTGAAGCCAGCCTGACGGGCAGAGATGGTAGCATAGCCCAGGTGACGCTCGAAGGAAATGTGAACGAAGGTCTTGGCGCCCATGGCAGCTGCCTGGTCAACGACAGTGGTGCCCATGGCGATTTCGTCTACCAGCATGCAGATATCAGCAGCTGCAGCGATAACAGCGGGATCTTCTGCGCAGACACCGGTGATGAACAGCACATCATCCCGGGTTTCCTTAACCTTATTGATGGCGGCGGTGGCACCGGGGACAGCCTGCACAAAGACGATAGCCTTGACGTCCGGGTCAGAAGCCATATTGGTAACGGTAGCGATGGTCTGCTCGGTTTCGGTGGAGAAGTTATCGGGATAGGTCGCGGTGACGATCATATCGCCGTACTTTTCCTTCATCTTCTGAGCAGCCTGGTATTCTTCCTCACCCTGAGAGACGGTACCGGTAATAATACCGATCTTGAAGTCAGCGGCGGAACCAGAATCGCTGCTGGAGCCGCAGGCAGCCAGACCGAGCACCAGAACCAGTGCCAGGATCATGCACAAAACCTTGTTGAACTTTTTCATTTTGAAAAAATCCTCCCTCTTAAAAAATATATGACAATTACTTTTCTCAAAAGTAATGGCCTTACAGCATTTCAATTTCCTTGTGCAAAGGAACGGTTAAGAATATCGAATAATCAGGAAAACCAAAATTTTTATCGAAAATTTGCAAAATATCATCGCTTTAATACTTCAACGAATTGAAGCAAAACCACTTGTCGGTATTATAACGGATTGACCGTTATTTTGCAAGTATTCCTTCGTCGGATTGCAAATTTTTGTACAATTCTCTATTTCGTCATGGAAAATTCACATATTTTTCACAACTGCACTGTGCAATATGCCCATACACAGCGGAATTGTGTTCTTCTATCAGAGACGTTTTAGATTTTTCATCCGTCGTTCACAGCCTGTTGGCAATCGGTGTTTTTCATTCCGGTCCGGAACTTTCTTTCCCCTCCGGCGCTGCATTCATTTCCTGCATTTCTTGCGATCCTGTAAGTTTGTCAATGATGTGTTACAGATTGGGAAAAGCAAATAAGACCTGTTTTGGGGAGCGCCAGGCGAGAGGGCGCATGGGGAAATTGTTGTAAGCCCGTTCTCGGACAGCAAGCTGGGTTTTGAAATCCTCAAAGCTATAAAAGCGATGGGAGGCATAGAATTCTTCATTGTCCTTGCGGTGACTGCGTTCGATCTTGCCGTTATGCCTGGGTGTATAAGGCCGGATCAGTTTGTGCCGAATCCCCAGACGCTGAAGCTCTCTTTCAAAAGAGTGGGTTTACTATTGCCATATTGTAACACCTACAATTCATTTCCTGCATTTCTTGCGATCCGCTCTTGAAAAGAGGACGCAAAACTGCTATCATGTATAGTTGAGATTGTATCCACTGGAGGACTCCCCTATGAATACCAAAACCACAGTCATTTCCCAGGAAGAACTGGAGCATCAGTTCGCCTATTGTGATAAAATCGCCGCCTTCTGGCAGTCCTGCACGCAGGTTCCCACTGCTTATGTGGAAACCTACGGCTGTCAGCAAAATGAAGCCGACTCCGAAAAACTGCGGGGGTATCTGATTCAGAGCGGCTACCGCATGATCTCGGAAGCAGAAGGCGCAGACGTGGTGATTCTGAACACCTGCGCCATTCGGGAACACGCCGAGCAGCGGGTGTTTGGCAATCTGGGTGCGCTGACCCATACCAAACGCCGCCATCCGGCTCAGAAGATTTTCCTGTGCGGCTGTATGGCCGGTCAGGAAGTGGTTTCCAGCCGGATCAAAACCAGTTATCCCCATGTGGATGGGGTATTCTCCACCCACCATCTGTGGCAGTTCCCGGAGATCCTGTGGAAGGTGCTGGATGGGAAAAAGCGGCAGTTCTATATTACCGACGAGCCCGGCTCCATTGCCGAAGGCATCCCCCAGCAGCGGGATTCCCAGCTGAAAGCCTGGGTTTCCATCATGTACGGCTGCAACAATTTCTGCACCTACTGCATCGTACCCTATGTCCGGGGACGGGAACGCAGCCGCCAGCCGCAGGACATTCTGCGCGAGTGCCGCACTCTGATTGAAAGCGGCGTGAAGGACATTACCCTGCTGGGACAGAATGTCAACTCCTACGGCAAGGATTTGTCCTGCGGTGTGGACTTTGCCGACCTTTTGGAGCAGATTGCTCAGATTCCCGGTGACTTTTTGATCCGGTTTATGACCAGCCATCCCCGGGACGCCTCCAACAAGCTGTTTGATACCATGGCAAAGTACGATAAGATTGCCAAGCAGCTGCACCTTCCCTTCCAGTCCGGCTCTTCCCGAATCCTGAAGGCCATGAATCGTCACTACGACCGGGAAACTTACCTGGAAAAGGTTCGCTATGCCAAACAGGTGATGCCTTCTCTGGTGCTGACCTCCGATGTGATCGTAGGCTTCCCCGGTGAGACGGAGGAAGATTTTGCTCAGACTCTATCTCTGATTGAGCAGGTGCATTACGACAGCCTGTTTACCTTCATTTTCTCCCCCCGGCCCGGTACTCCGGCAGATTCTATGGAAGACCCCACTCCGAAGGAAGAGAAAAACCGCCGTTTTGACCGGCTGTGCGCCCTGCAAAACGCCATTTCCGAACAGGTCCACCAGAACTATGTGGGCAAAACCATGCGCTGCCTGGTAGATGGAAAGGACAAAGATCTTCTTACTGCCCGGACAGAAGGGGGCAGATTGGTTCGGTTCCAGGGCTGTGACAGTCTGATTGGCAGCTTCCAGAATCTGACCATCACCGGTGCCACCACCTGGAGCCTGACCGGTGAATTGGCCGAACAAACTGCAAACCACAGATAAAGGAGGGGTTTCATGGCCGCAAACGAAAAAGAACTGACCCCCATGCAGCGGCAGTATCTGCAGATCAAGGAGCAGAATCAGGACTGCATTCTGTTTTTCCGCTTGGGTGACTTCTATGAAATGTTCAACGAAGACGCCAAGCTGGCTGCTCGGGAACTGGACCTGACCCTGACCACCCGGGACCGGGGCCGTCCCAAGGAAGAGCAGACCCCCATGTGCGGCGTTCCCTACCACAGTGTGGATTCCTACATTGCCCGGCTGGTACAGAAGGGCTACAAGGTTGCCATCTGTGAGCAGATGACGGACCCCGCCCTGACCAAAGGACTGGTAGAGCGGGAAATCACCCGCATCGTCACCCCCGGCACCGTCACGGAAAGCTGCATGCTGGATGAGAATAAGAACAATTACATTGGCTGCATCTATGGAGAAAGCGGCAAGTTTGGTCTTGCCTTCTGTGATGTGTCCACCGGTGCGTTCTTTGCTACGGTCTGTTCTGACGGGCAGAGCGTTGCTTCGGAATTGGGGCGGTTTGCCCCCAGTGAGGTGATCCGGTATGGCCAGAATGTGGACTGTGAGCCGATTTCCGACGCCATTTTCCGCCGCTTAAACTGCTGTGTGGACGAAGGAAAGGCAGAACTATTCCGGCTGGAGCAGGCGGAAAGCCTGCTGGAAAGCCATTTCCAGGCATCTCTATCTCAGTTAGGATTGGTAGGGCTTCCCGCCGCCGTGATTGCCAGCGGAGCACTGCTGCAAACTTTGCTGACGCTGCAGAAAAATGATCTGGCTCATATCCGCCAGCTGCAATACTATACCACCGGAAAGTTCATGGAACTGGATCTGGACGCCCGGCGGAATCTGGAACTGACGGAAACCATGCGTTCCAAGGAGAAAAAAGGAACCCTGCTGTGGGTGCTGGATAAAACCCACACCGCCATGGGTGGGCGGCTGCTGCGCTCCTGGCTGGAAAAGCCGCTGCTGGACCCGGTGGAGATTACCCGCCGCCACAGTGCTGTGGAAGAACTGGCGGACAACACCATTGTCCGGGGAGAACTGGAAAAGGCATTGACCGACGTTACCGACCTGGAACGGGTGATGACCCGGATTGTTACCGGAACGGTAAACTGCCGGGATTTGCTGGGACTGGCCCGGGGCTTCCGGGCCCTGCCGGAAGTGAAACGGCAGCTGCAAAGTGCCGAGGCACCGCTGCTGCGGAAATTGGAGCAGAGCATGGACGCTCTGGCAGACTGTGCCGATTTGATTGAGTCCACCATTGTGGAAGATCCTCCCCTGACCGTCCGGGAAGGCGGCATCATCCGCAAAGGCGCCAGTGAAGAAGCCGACCGGCTACGGGACATTATGGAAGGCGGCAGCGGCACCATTGCCGCTGTGGAAGCTTCCGAACGGGAGAAAACCGGCATCCGCACCCTGAAAGTGGGATATAACCGGGTTTTCGGCTACTATATTGAAGTATCCAAGTCCTTTATGGATCAGGTGCCGGAGCATTACATCCGCAAGCAGACCCTGGCAAACTGCGAGCGCTACATCACCCAGGAACTCAAAGAACTGGAAACCCAGGTACTCACCGCCAAAGATCGCTTGACTGCCCTGGAATACCAGATTTTCACCCAGCTGCGGGAACACCTGGCCCAGCAGGCCGCCCGGGTGCAGCAGACTGCCGCCGCGGTGGCTGCTGCCGATGCTCTGTGCAGTCTGGCCAGCGTAGCGGTGCAGCGGGGATACTGCCGTCCGGAAATTACCCTGGGGCAGGAAATCTCCATCACCGATGGTCGCCACCCAGTGGTGGAAGCCATGCTGAAAGATTCCCTGTTTGTACCCAATGATACTCACCTGGGTGCGGATAATCACCAGGTTTCCATTATCACCGGCCCCAATATGGCCGGTAAGTCCACCTACATGCGGCAGGTGGCCCTGATTGTGCTGATGGCCCAGATGGGTTCCTTTGTCCCCGCCCGCAGTGCCAGCATTGGTCTGGTTGACCGGGTCTTTACCCGAATCGGCGCCAGTGACGACCTGGCTTCGGGACAGTCTACCTTTATGGTGGAGATGTCGGAGGTTGCTTCTATATTAAAGTATGCCACCTCCCGGAGCCTGCTGATTCTGGACGAAATTGGCCGGGGCACCTCCACCTACGACGGCATGGCCATTGCCCGGGCGGTTCTGGAATATGCCGCCAACCCCAAGCGGCTGGGTGCCAAGACCCTGTTTGCCACCCACTACCACGAACTGAGCAGCCTGGAACATAAGCTGCCCAATGTCAAAAACTACAACATCGCCGTGAAAAAACGGGGAGATCAGATGATTTTCCTGCGGAAAATTGTCCCCGGCGCTACCGATGACAGCTATGGCATCGAAGTTGCCAAGCTGGCAGGGATTCCCAACGCCGTTATCAGCCGGGCCAGAGAAATTCTTGCGGAACTGGAAGCCCTGGGCCCTGCCCAGCCTGCCGTGGCAGCGGCGGAGCCGGAGGATCAGGTCAGCATGATCGACCTGACGGGGCAGCAGATTGTCTCCGCCCTCAGCGCCATTTCCGTGGAAACCCTGACCCCCATTGAAGCCATGAACGAGCTGTACAAGCTCAAACAGTTATTGCAGTAAAGTATGGGTAAACGTTATTCCGTTTCTTCTTGTCCCAACAGCGGGGAAACCGCCGCCGGTTTTGCCTATCTTGCCTTCCAGCTTCTGCTGCTGCCCGGGCTTTTGGCCTGGGGCAATGGGAAGCTTTCCCAGCCGATGAATGATGCCCAGCTGAATTTTGTTTTTTATCTCATCAATTTCCTGGCTGTGGTTTTGATTTTTCACAATCTGCTGGGCCGGGGGCTGGAGCAGGTGTGGCGTCATCCGGCTTACTTTTGTCAGGCCGTAATTCTGGGCCTGGTTGCCTATTACGCCTGCCTTCAGGTTACCGGCTGGATCATCTCCCAACTGGCTCCGGGATTTTCCAATTACAATGACCAGTCCATTTTGGACATGAGCCAGGGAAATGCTTTTCTCATGGGAATCGGCACCGTGGTTCTGGTTCCCCCTGCGGAAGAGTGCTTCTATCGGGGACTGATTTTCCGTAACTTCTATGCAAAATCCCCTTGGGCGGGATATGTGGTGTCCATTCTGGCCTTCTCCCTGATTCATATCCTGGGCTTTGTGGGAACTTATACGCCTCTGGAACTGCTGATGGCCCTGCTGCAATATCTGCCTGCCGGGGTGTGCCTTGCCTGGTGCTACACCAAAGCCGATACCATTTTTGCCCCCATTTTGCTCCATGCTGCCATCAACTTTATCAGTTTCCAAGCCTTGAGGTAATTGCCTATGCCGAAAATTATTCAGTTATCCCCCCATATTGCCAACCTCAACGCCGCCGGTGAAGTGGTGGAGCGGC
>CALXDU010000033.1 GCA_944387145.1 uncultured Oscillospiraceae bacterium
TATCATTGTGGGCAAAGGCCCCAGCGCCAACTCCATCCGGCTGGATCTGCCCAAGTTCACATTGGTCGGCGCCACCACCCGGGCAGGACAGCTGTCCGCCCCCCTGCGGGACCGGTTCGGCGTGAATCTGCGGCTGGAGCTGTACTCTGCTCAGGAACTGGCAAAAATCGTCACCCGCTCGGCAACCATTCTGGGCATGCCCATTGCTCCTGAGGGTGCCATGGAGATTGCCTCCCGGAGCCGGGGCACTCCCCGAATTGCCAACCGCTTCCTGCGCCGGGTCCGGGACTTTGCCCAGGTCATGGGCGACGGCACCATCACCAAGGAAGCAGCGGACCTGGCCTTGCAGCGGCTGGAAGTGGACAAGCTGGGCCTTGACAACATCGACCGCCGGATGCTCACCGCCATTATCCAGAATTATGCCGGCGGCCCGGTGGGACTGGAAACCCTGGCTGCCACCATTGGCGAAGAATCGGTGACCCTGGAAGACGTGTACGAGCCTTATCTGATGCAGCTGGGCTTTCTCACCCGGACCCCCCGGGGCCGCTGCGTGACCCCTCTGGCCTACGAGCATCTGCACATTCCCTACGAAGGCCAGACCCAATTTGCCCTGTAAAGCGGATGTGTTTCTCCCCCATATCCACCAGGCCCGAATCTGTACTTGTAAAGTTGCATAAACCTGGAAAAATCAGGGTATTTTTTTCATAAAGGATTGACAAATTCCTTAGCGTTGTGTATAATCCGGGTTGTGGCACATTTTGCCACCATATCAAATCGACCCTGCGTTATAACATTCATCCGGTGGGATTTCACGGGGCAACAACAAACCGAAGAGAGGTATTTTCCAATGTACGAAGACAAGACTTTAGTGTGCAAAGAGTGCGGCAACGAGTTCGTGTTCACCGCTGGTGAGCAGGAGTTCTACGCAGAGCGCGGCTTCCAGAACGAGCCCCAGCGCTGCAAGGCTTGCCGTGACGCTCGCAAGAACGCCACCCGTGGCCCCCGTGAGTTCTTCACCGCTACCTGTGCCCGTTGCGGCGGCGAGGCGAAGGTTCCCTTCCAGCCCAAGTCCGACCGTCCCGTGTTCTGCAGCGAGTGCTTCGCTCAGATGCGTGCCAACGGCTAATTTGTCAAGTCACAAGAACAGGACTGGTCTTGCCAGTCCTGTTTCTTTTTGGTGCTAGGTTTACATAACATTATTTCACTTCATTGCGAATCCTGTTTTCCATATGGCCGGATTGGATCACCGGCGGCTTGGGATCTACCGCTTCCCAGGGAATGGACTTCTTTTCATCTTCTTTCACAGCTTTTCACCTCGGCCTTAGTATGCGCCGCTGCGCCCATATGATACGCGCAGGCCCATTTCCCACATCCAGCTTCCAGCAATTGTAAACTTTTTTTGACCCCCTTGCAGATTTCTGTTTCCCGTGCTAGAATATCGCGTAGCGTGCTATATGTAGCGTGCTACATTTTATTTCGGAGGTGATCACATTGCAAATGCATTACGGGCACATGGCCCGTCTGCTGCACTGGTGCATCGACCAATCCGCCACTTACGCTTTGGAAAAACTGGATTTGACCGCTGCCCAGGGACGGATTATGGTCTTTCTCTCCATGGCAAAGACGCCCCCCTGTCCCCGGGATATTGAAAATCAGTTTCATCTGAGCCATCCCACCGTTTCGGGACTTCTGTCCCGGCTGGAGCAGAAAGGTTTTCTGGAGCTTCGCACCGACCCGGAGGATCGGCGGTGCAAGCGAATCTATCTGCTTGACAAGGGCTACCAGTGCCACGATCGGATGGAGCAGGCGATTCAGGAAATTGAGGCCCAAATGGTTCAGGGCTTCACTGCCCAGGAGCAGGAGCAGTTTTCCCAGCTTCTGCAGCGGGCTATACACAACATGGGCGGCAGCTTCCCATGTCAGCAAGAAAAGGAGGAAACCAATACATGATACACAACCTGATTCCCAGTCTGCGCCAGTACAAATGGCCGGCGCTGATCAGCCCCCTGTGCATGATCGGCGAGGTTTACATGGAAGTCCAGATCCCTCTGGTTCTGGCCCAGATCGTTGACCTGGGTGTGGAAATGGGGGACATGGGCGCTGTGGTAAAATACGGAATGCTTCTGGTTCTGTATGCCCTGCTGTCCCTGGTGTTCGGCATTGCCTCGGCAGTGTCTGCTTCTTATGCCGCCACCGGTTTTTCCAAAAACCTGCGGCAGGATATGTTCTACAAGGTGCAGACCTTCGACTTTTCCAACATTGATAAGTTCTCCAGTTCCAGTATCGTCACCCGTCTGACTTCGGACATCGCCAATATTCAGATGGCCTTCCAGATGATGATCCGTATGGCCATCCGGTGTCCTGTGATGCTGGTTCTGGCAACCTATAACGCCTACTCCATCAGCCCCCGGCTGTGCCTGGTATACTGCGTGGTGCTGCCTCTGCTGGGATTTGGCCTGTTCATCCTGATCCGTCTGGTATTCCCCATTTTCGACCGGGTGTTCAAGACATACGACAAACTGAACAACGTGGTGCAGGAAAACCTTCACGGCATCCGGGTGGTCAAATCCTTCGTCCGGGAAGACAAAGAAATTGAGAAATTCTCCGATGTTTCCGGAGAAATCTACCGGGATTTCTGCAAGGCCGAGCGGATTATGGCCTTCAATAACCCCTTGATGCAGCTGGCAGTTTACTCCTGCGTGCTGACCATCTCCTACCTGGGTGCGAAAATGGTCATTCAGTCCGGCAACAGTGCCGCCATGGGCCTGACCACCGGCAACCTGACCTCCATGTTCACCTACACCACTCAGATCCTCACCGCACTGATGATGCTGTCCATGGTCTTCGTCATGATGACCCTGGCCCGGGCACCTCTGCGCCGTACCTCTGAAATCCTTCAGGAAACCCCGGCTCTGCATAACCCGGAAAATCCTGTGACCACCGTTGCCGACGGCTCCATCGACTTTGATAATGTCAGCTTCCGGTATTCCAAGACTGCCAAGCGCAACTCTCTGGAAAACGTGAGCCTGCATATCCGCTCCGGCATGACCGTTGGCATCTTGGGCGGTACCGGTTCTTCCAAGTCCACCCTGGTGCAGCTGATTCCCCGTCTGTACGACGTCACCGAGGGCTGTCTGAAAGTCGGCGGCGTGGATGTACGCAATTATGACCTGGAAGTGCTCCGTGACAGTGTGGCCATGGTTCTGCAGAAGAACGTGCTGTTCTCCGGCACCATCAAGGACAATCTGCGCTGGGGCAATCCCAACGCCACCGACGAAGAGCTGATTCACGCCTGCCAGCTCTCCTGCGCCCATGAATTTATCACCGCTTTCCCCGACGGCTACGATCACCACATCGAGCAGGGCGGCACCAACGTCTCCGGCGGCCAGAAGCAGCGGCTGTGTATTGCCCGGGCTCTGCTGAAAAAGCCCAAGATTCTGATTCTGGACGACTCCACCTCCGCCGTGGATACCGCCACCGACGCCATGATCCGCAAGGCCTTCCGGGAAGAAATCCCCGGCACCACCAAGCTGATTATCGCCCAGCGGATTGCCTCCGTTCAGGATGCAGACCTGATTGTGGTAATGGACGGCGGTCAAATCTGTGCTGCCGGCACCCATGAAGAACTGATCCAGACTTCCCCCATCTACCAGGAAGTCTACTATTCCCAGCAGAAAGGAGCGATGGAATAATGCCTCCCGTCAAAATGCGCGGCGACGGCCGCAAAGCCAAAAATCCCAAGCAGACCATTTCCCGTCTGCTGTCCTACCTGAGCCGGTATAAAAAGACCATGATCGTGGTAGTAATCTGCATCATCCTCAGCGCCATCGCCCAGGCTGTCAGTGCCTCCTCCCTGGGCACCCTGGTAGACGATTATATTGCCCCCATGCTCTCCCAGGAGAATCCGGACTATGCTCCGCTGATTCGCTTTCTGACCATGCTGGCCGGCATCTACCTGGTGGGCATCGTCTCGGGCTTCTTGTATAACTTCCTGATGGTGCGCATCGGTCAGGGCACCCAGAAGGATATCCGTGACCAGATGTTCACCCACATGCAGACCCTGCCCATCCGCTACTTCGACACCCATCCGGCTGGCGATGTCATGAGCCGCTACACCAGTGATATTGACACCCTGCGGCAGATGCTGTCTCAGTCTATCCCCCAGTGCATCTCCTCCGCTGCCACGCTGGTTGTAGTATTCATCGCCATGCTGCTGACCTCCCCCATTCTGACGGTGGTGCTGGCATGTACCATTTCGGTGATTCTCTTCGTCACCAAAACCGTGGCCGGAAAATCTGCCGTGTTCTTCATCGGACAGCAGCAGACCCTGGGCGCTGTGAATGGCTATGTAGAAGAAATGATCCACGGTCAGCGGGTCATCAAAGTCTTCTGCCATGAAGAGGCCACCAAAGCCGACTTTGACGTGCTGAATGACAAGCTCCGGCAGAACGCCTTCCAGGCCGGTGCCTACTCCAACGTCATGGGCCCCATCAACAATAACCTGGGCTATGTCCAGTATGCCATTCTGGCCATTGTCGGCGGTCTGCTGGCGGTGTACTCCGGCGGCAGCCTGCTGACCCTGGGCAAGCTGATCTCCTTCCTGACTCTGTCCCGGTCCTTCAACATGCCCATTTCCCAGATCAGCAACCAGATCAACGCCATTGTGATGGCTCTGGCCGGTGCCGAGCGGATCTTCCAGCTGATGGATGAACCTTCCGAGGAAGACCACGGCTATGTCCAGCTGGTCAACGCCAAAATTGACGAGAACGGCAACATCACCGAATGCCCGGAGCGTACCGGTCACTGGGCCTGGAAGCATCCCCACAAGGCTGACGGCACCATCACCTACACCGAGCTGAAGGGCGACATCACCATGTTCAACGTGGACTTCGGCTACACCCCGGATAAGACCGTGCTCCACGATGTCACCCTTTACGCCCATCCCGGTCAGAAGATCGCCTTCGTGGGCGCCACCGGTGCCGGTAAGACCACCATTACCAATCTGATCAACCGGTTCTATGACATTGCCGACGGCAAAATCCGCTATGATAACATCAATATCAACAAGATTCACAAGTCGGATCTTCGTAACTCCCTGGGCATGGTGCTTCAGGATACCAACCTGTTCACCGGCACCGTCATGGACAACATCCGCTACGGCAAGCTGGATGCCACCGATGAAGAGTGCATCAAGGCCGCCAAGCTGGCCAATGCCCACGACTTCATCACCCGCCTGCCCAACGGCTACCAGACCGTGCTCACCGGAAACGGTGCCAGCCTGTCCCAGGGCCAGCGGCAGCTGATTGCCATCGCCCGGGCTGCAGTTGCTGATCCTCCCGTGATGATTCTGGACGAAGCCACTTCCTCCATCGACACCCGGACGGAGAAGCTGGTCCAGGACGGCATGGACGCTCTGATGAAGGGCCGGACGGTGTTCGTCATTGCCCACCGCCTGAGCACCATTATGAACTCCGACTGCATCATGGTCCTCGACCACGGCCGGATCATCGAGCGCGGTACCCACGACGACCTGATCGCCGAAAAGGGCACCTACTACAAGCTCTACACCGGCGTGTTTGAGCTGGAGTAATTCTTCCCAACATGCAAAATCCCTCCGGACGGTTCTTGTCCGGGGGGATTTGTTGTACACAAAACACGGCAGCAGATTTTTCCTGCTGCCGTAATTTTATTCGGATTACACCAACCGGGAACCGGCGGGGATGTTGTCGCTGAGCATCACCAGATTCAGCTTGTCTCCCCGTTCGGCAGAGAGCAGCATGCCGCAGCTCATCTGGCCCATCATCTTCCGGGGGGCCAGGTTGGTCACTGCCACCAGGGTCTTGCCCACCAGCTCTTCGGGCTGGTAGTACTTGGCAATACCGGACAGAATCTGCCGGGGCTCCTTGGTGCCGTCGTCCAGGGTAAACTTCAGCAGCTTATCGGACTTCTTCACCTTCTCGCAGGCCAGTACCTTTACCACCGTCATTTCCACCTTCTCAAACTGGTCAAAGGTAATCTCCGGCAGGGGTTCGGGCAGAGGATCTTCCTGGGGTTCGGCGGAAGCCTTGTGCAGCTCTTCCAGGGCTGCCAGTTCCTTCTCCAGATCGATTCTGGGGAACAGGGGATTTCCGGCCACCGTTGCCACATCCGCAGCCAGGGTGCCGAAGACCTTCAGGCTGTCCCAGTCCATGGCAGCGCCGCCCAGACGCTTACCGATTTCGGCAGCGGTGTCGGGCATGAAGGGGCTGAGCAGGCCACCGCAGATGCGGACCGTCTCCAGCAGGTTGTACAGAACTCTTGCCAGACGGGGCTTGTTCTCCTCGCTCTTGGCCAGCACCCAGGGGGCGTTCTCGTCGATATACTTGTTGGCCCGGGAAATCACCTTGAACACCTCTGCCAGGGCGTTCTGGAAGGCGTACTTTTCCATCTGGGCTTCGTAAACATCCCGCAGGCCGGAAACCATGGCAATCAGCTCGGCATCCTTTTCCTCGTCTGCCAGTTGCTCTGCGGGCAGGTGCTCGCCGAAGTACTTCTGGGCCATGGCTACGGTACGGGACACCAGGTTGCCCAGGTCGTTGGCCAGATCCACGTTGATGGTGTTGATCAGCAGCTCATTAGAGAAGTTGCCGTCGGAGCCAAAGGGGAAGGACCGCAGCAGGAAGAACCGCAGGGCATCCACGCCGAACCGCTGGGACAGCACATAGGGGTCTACCACATTGCCCTTGGACTTGCTCATCTTGCCGCCGTCCAGCAGCAGCCAGCCGTGGCCGTAGACCTTCTTGGGCAGGGGCAGGTTCAGGCTCATCAGCATAGCGGGCCAGATGATGGAGTGGAAGCGGACAATCTCCTTGCCGATGAAATGCACATCCGCAGGCCAGAACTTGTCCAGATCCTGGTACTTGTCATTTTCAAAGCCCAGGGCGGTCATGTAGTTGAACAGAGCGTCAATCCACACATAGACCACATGGCCCGGGTCAAAGTCCACCGGCACGCCCCAGGTGAAGCTGGTACGGGAGACGCACAGGTCCTCCAGGCCGGGCTTGATGAAGTTGTTCACCATTTCGCTGACCCGGCTCCGGGGCTCCAGGAAATCGGTATTTTCCAGCAGATCCTGCACCCGGTCGGCATACTTGCTCAGCCGGAAGAAGTAGGCTTCTTCCTCAGCGTCCTGAACTTCTCTGCCGCAGTCGGGGCACTTGCCGTCCACCAGCTGGCTCTCGGTCCAGAAGGACTCACAGGGCTTGCAGTACTTACCGGTGTACTTGCCCTTGTAGATGTCTCCGTTTTCGTACATCTTCTTGAAAATCTTCTGGATGGCAGAGACATGGTAATCATCGGTGGTGCGGATGAACCGGTCATAGGAAATGTTCATCAGCTTCCACAGATCCAGCACGCCCTTTTCGCCGGTGACAATGTTGTCCACGAACTGCTGGGGGGTCACGCCGGCTTCCTTGGCCTTGTCCTCGATCTTCTGGCCATGCTCGTCGGTGCCGGTAAGGAACATCACATCGTAACCCTGCAGCCGCTTGAACCGGGCCATGGTGTCGGTAGCCACGGTGCAGTAGGCGTGGCCGATATGAAGCTTGGCAGAGGGGTAGTAGATGGGAGTGGTAATGTAATAGTTACCCTTGCATTTTTCGCACATAAAAATCCTCCTAACATATGAAAAATCGCCCCGGGATGACCCAAGGGCGACAAAAATTGACGCGGTACCACCTTGTTTCGCGGAAAAGACTTTCCGCCTCACAAACACGCTGTAACGGGCGACCCCGGGAGCGGCTACTTATCGACGCTCCGGCTCCGAGACCATGTTCCGCTTCCGCAGCCGTACCCCCTCTCACCTGCCGGGGCTCTCTGAACGGGGCGCAAAGCCTACTCTTCTCTTCACAGCCTTCTATCTATCTTGGTCATTATATCCCGAAATGGGGCATTTTGTCAACACCCATTATCCTTCTTCTTTCCTGGTCAGCCACAGCGCCACGGCAATGGCGCTGACGCCTCCTGCCAGTTTCCCCGCAATCATGGCCCCCATGATTTCCGGGGCAAACCCGGCGGCAAAGCCCAGATGGTCCCCGAATACAAAGGCCGCCGACACCGCAAAAGCAATGTTCACCACCTTGCCCCGGTAGTTCATGTCCTTCACCAGGCCGAAGGTGGCAATGGAATTGGCAAGACTGGCAATCAGTCCCGCCGCAGCGGCATCGTTGATGCCCAGGGTCTTCCCCACCGCCATCAGGGGCTTTCTCAGCAGCTTGGTAATGACGAATACCAGGGGGAACGCCCCCGCCAGCACGATGGCAATGGTTCCCACGGTGGCAAAGCCCTCGGAAATGGGCGCCATCCCGGGAATCAGGGCAAATCCGGTCAGGGCCTCCACAATGGCCGCCGCCAGACCGATGGTCACCAGGGCCACAACCCCTTTGCCGAATACCGCAAAGCCCCGGACCATAGCGCTTTCCGCCTTCCAAAGTCCCAGGGCAATCAGCGCTGCCAGAATCACAATGGGCAGCAGATTTCGCAGCACCATCAGAATCGGGTACCCCGCCACCAGGCCGCCCACCAGAATGCCCACGGGAATCGTCACAATGCCGCACAGGATTCCCTTAGCCATCACCGGACGGTCGGACTCTTCCAGAATTCCCATGGCAACGGGAATGGTAAACACAATGGTGGCCCCCAGCATGGAGCCGGTAATCACGCCCCCCAGCAGTGCCGCCTGGGGATTGTCCGTCATTTGCTGGGCCAGTGCGCCGCCGCCCATGTCGCAGGCCAGCAAGGACCCGGCGAACATGGCAGGGTCCGCCCCCAGCAGCCGGAATACCGGCACCACCACCGGCCGCAGAATTGCCGCCAGCACCGGTGCCAGGGACACGATTCCCACCATGGCCAGAGCCAAAGAGCCCATGGCCAGGATGCCGTTTTCAAACTCCTGCCCCAGCCCAAATCGGTTGCCCAGAATCCGGTCAATGGCACCCAGCACCGCAAAGGCCGCCATTACCGCAATGAGTATTTCGTGAAAGGACATATCCTTTCCCTCCTCCGGATTCTATTTTTCGTCCACAATGGCCACCACTGCCGCATCCACCGGAGCGTCCATGCAGTACTTCGATGCCACGGTGCCGGTAGCCAGCAGCACCCGGTCGCCGGTTCCGGCCCCTACCTGGTCTGCCGCCACAATGGTCTGCCCGTCGGCTTCCACCACCAGAAAGGTCTGCCCCTGCAGACATGCCGCTTTCCGGGTGGCCCAGATGGCGCCGATTACATTTCCTACCTTCATTTCGTTCCCTCCATAATTTCCCTGGCCAGGGGGGTCAAGACCGCCCCGGGACTGGGCAGCTGCCCGGTAGAGCGCAGAATCCGGGCTTCTTCCGCCGTAATCAGTTTTTTCCGGCCGCCGTCGGTAAACAAAACCCCCCAGTTTTTCAGTTCCCGCTGGGCAGCGGTGAGACTTCCGGACAACGCCCGGTTTTTGGGGGCCTCCGGCAGTCCCGGGGTGTACAGATATACCTGTTTCCCTTCCGCCAGAGCCTGCAATACCCGCTCTTCCTGAAACCGCAGCAGCTGAGAAAGGCTCAGCGAGCCGATCACCACTGCGTCATAGGGTGCTTCCGTCACATATTGATACCCCAGCTGCGCCATGGGCTCCTTGCCCACCAGCAGCGCCCGGGTCATGGGACAATCCTCCCCAGATCCCCCTTGCGGAAGCCGCAGGCGTTGGCCTCGTCATAGTCCAAATGGGCAAAGCTGGCAAACTCCGGGCTGACCCGCACCGCCACGTCGGAGAAGGTCAGGGGCCGGTCGGTAAGGGCCTGCAGCTTCACAACCTGCTTGTCCCGCACCCCGAACCTGACCGCATCCTCCGGAGTCAGGTGGATGTGCCGCTGGGCGGCAACCACCCCCTGGGTCAGTTCCACCCGTCCCCGGGGGCCAGCCAGCACCGCCCCCGGACTGCCCGCCACGTCCCCGGACAGCCGCACCGGGGGTTCGATGCCCAGTGTCCGTCCATCGGTCAGGGAAATCTCCACCTGGGCTTCTTTCCGCTCCGGCCCCAATACCGCCACGTTGGCAAATTCTCCCTTGGGGCCAATCACTGTGACCCGTTCCTGTGCCAGGTACTGTCCCGGCTGGGAAAGGGGTCGTTTTGGCGTCAGGGGGTGGCCAAACAGGGTCAGGGCCTGCTCTTTTGTCACATGCACATGCCGGCCGGAAGCTTCCAACTCTACGAAGAGCCGCTTTACCACGCTCTGCACCAGTGCGTCCAATTCCTGCATGGGTACCCAACCTCCTTATCCCAGCCGCTGCAAGATTTTCTCCGTCAGCAGCTGCACCAATTCCTCATTCACCGTCAGCGTCTTCTGGGCGGGCTGCTCCCCCGTGTCCCAGGCCACCCGGCGAATGTTAATCAGGTCCATGGGAGAAATGTTGTTGGAGGAGCTGCTGCCGCCCACGGCCCCGCAGCCCAGGGTCAGCGCCGGGAACAGTCCCGTAGTAGCGCCGATGCCCCCCAATGCCGCCGGGGTATTCACCAGGAACCGGGACACGGGGATTTTCGCTGCAAAGCGCCGGATTACCCCTTCGTCAGAGGCGTGCATAGCAAAGGTGTGTCCGCTGCCCTCGTGGGTCAGAATTTTGACACACATATTCAGCACCGCTTCCTCGTTCTCCATTACATAGAACGCCAGCACCGGGCAAAGCTTTTCCATGGAGTAAGGCTGGGCAGGGCCGGCCTCTTCCTCCCGGGCAACCAGAATTTTCGTCCCCTGGGGTACGGAGAATCCTGCCAGTTTGGCAAGATATTCCGCCGGTTTTCCCACAATCTCCGGATTCAATGCGCCGGAGGGACGGAACAGGAGCTTCGCCAGTTTCCCCGCCTGCTCCGTGTCCATAAAATAGAACCCCTGACGCTGGGCTTCCGCTTTCACCTGACTTTCCAGGGCTTTTTCCACGATGATACTCTGCTCCGAAGCACAGACCGTACCGTTATCGAAGGTTTTCGACCGGGCAATGCAGGACAGGGCCTGGGAAATGTCCGCACTGTGGTGGATATAGGCCGGGCCGTTGCCCGCTCCCACACCGATGGCAGGCTTTCCCGAGGAGTAAGCCGCCTTCACCATTCCCGGCCCGCCGGTGGCCAGAATCAGCCGCACCGGCTCCGCCTTCATCAGTTCCTGACACCCGTCCAGAGAAGGGATGCTCAGGCAGGCCACGCTTCCCTTGGGGGCTCCGGCCGCTTCTGCCGCCGCCGCCACAATTTCCGCCGCTCTTCGGGTACAGACCAGAGCCTTGGGATGGGGAGAAAAGACAATGCTGTTTCCCGCCTTCAGGGCAATGATGGCCTTGTAGCAGACGGTGGAGGTGGGGTTGGTGCTGGGCACAATGGCGGCAATCACCCCCACCGGCACACCGATTTCCCAGAGCTTGTCCTGTTTACTTTCCTTCAGCAGCCCCACGGTTTTCATTCCCCGGATGGCCGTTGCCAGGGTTTCGGAGGCGAAGCGGTTTTTGGTGATTTTATCCTGGACATTGCCAAAGCCTGTTTCCTTCACCGCCATTTCCGCAAGGGCAGCAGCCTCTGCGGCAAAAGCCTTGGCTACCGCTTCCACAATGGCGTCCAGGGCTTCCTGGGGCATTGCGGCCAGCTTTTGCTGGGCAATCTGGGCCTGGCGGGCAGCGCTGCGGGCTTCCTGCCGGGCGGCCAAATCCTTGTCAAATTCCATTGTTTCTCTTCCCTCCTTAGAACAGCAGACTGGAGCCGTCTCCAGCCTTTTTCGTCAGCTTTCCGTTTTCCACGAACCCCATGGTTTCCAGCCAGCGCTGGAATTCCGGGATGGCGGTTTTTCCCGTCAGCTCCCGCAGCGCCGCCGTTTCCCGGAAACCGGTGGTCTGGTAGTTGAGCATAATGTCATCCCCATGGGGAATTCCCATGAAGTAGTTGCACCCGGCCAGGGTCAGCAGGCTTGCCAGATTCTCAATGTCATTCTGGTCGGCCTTCATGTGGTTGGTGTAGCAGCAGTCGCAGCCCATGGAGATGCCGGTAAGCTTGCCCATAAAGTGGTCTTCCAGTCCCGCCCGGGTAACCTGCCGGGCATCGTACAGATATTCCGGCCCGATAAAGCCCACCACGGTATTCACCAGGAAAGGCTGGAACCGCTTGGCAAAGCCGTAGCACCGGGCTTCCATGGTCACCTGGTCGGTGTTGTGGTGGGCGTTGGAGCTAAGTTCAGACCCCTGCCCGGTTTCAAAGTACATCACATTGGGCCCTTCGGCGGTGCCTTCTTTCAGCAGCAGCTGCCGGGCTTCTTCCAGGGTTGCTGCCGAGAAACCGAAGGCTTCGTTGCCCTTCTGGCTGCCGGCAATGGACTGGAAAATCAGGTCGCAGGGGGCTCCCGCCCGGACAGCCTTCATCTGGGCCGTTACATGGGCCAGAACGCAGATCTGGGTGGGAATCTGCCAATGCTCCTTGATCTCCTGGAACCGGCGCAGCACCTTGCCCACCTGCTCTGGACTGTCGGTCACCGGGTTCAGGCCGATTACCGCATCACCGGCACCGAAGCTCAGACCTTCCAGGGTGGAGGCCGTGATGCCCTCGGGATCGTCGGTGGTGTGGTTGGGCTGGAGCCGGCAGCTCAAGGTACCGGGCAGACCAATGGTGGTATTGCAGTGGGCGGTGACGGTGATTTTCTGGGCGGCGTAAATCAGATCCAGGTTGCCCATGATCTTGCACACCGCCGCCACCATTTCTGCGGTCAGTCCCCGGCTGAGTTTGCGGATGTCGTCGCCGGTGGTGGTTTCGCTCAGAATCCACTCCCGCAGGTCGGACACCGTCCAACCCCGGATTTTGTTGTAGACGGTTTCGTTCACGTCATCCTGAATGATCCGGGTGACCTCGTCCTCTTCATAAGGTACCGCCGGACTTTCCCGGAGGTCACCCAGGGTCAGCGCCGACAGCACCACCTTGGCAGCCACCCGCTCCTGGGCGCTTTCTGCCGCCAGACCCGCCAGCTTGTCTCCGGTTTTCTCCTCGTTGGCCTTGGCCAGCACCTCTTTGATGTCCCGGAATGTGTAAGTTTTCCCCAACAGGGTGGTTTTCAGCTTCATAGTGTTCATCCTTTTGTCCATGGGGCGTCCGGGCATTCCGGACACGGTCAGACCGTGCCCGGATGTTCCGCTTTTTTACGCACCATCAAAATATAGAGCATACTGCTCATCCGATTCAGCGCCCGGAGAAGATCCACCCGGATGGGATTGCCCTCCCGGTCGGAAAAGGCCGTCACCGCCGCCAGTTCTGCCTCCCGGGCAGCGCACCGGGCCCGGTTCAGCCGGGCAATCACCGGCCCATCCTGGGCCTGCGGCATAAAGTGGGGCTGACCGTAGTACTCCTGGGGAAAGTGGCTGCGTTTGCGCTGTTCCTGCTCCGTAAGGCCGCACAGTGTATCCCATTGCAGCGGCTCTTCCAGCACATCGCAGCGGATGATCTGCCGGGCCAGGGCCAGAATCTCCCCCACCGGTTTTTCCAGGTCTTTGTCCGCCTGCTGGCACAGAATCAGCTCCGCCTCCAGCGTGTCCATCTTTCCCCGGAAGAGAATCCGGCTGTGGTTTTTGGGCACCAGCACCTGGGCGTTGAGGTGGGTCATATGCTCCGGCTTTTCTTCCAGGAATCCTCCATTCAGCAGCCGGTAGCGTTCTACCTTCGCCTGTTCCGCCGGTAAAATGGCAATCCGCTCCCGGCTCAGATAGTCCCTGGCACCGCTGGTCAGCTGGTCCCCTTTGCCCAGGTAGTAGACTCGTTTTCCGTCCCGGTTGCGGATATTGGCCCGGACGGCCTGCTCATCCAGCAGCATTACTTACTGGCGGGAGGGTTGGTGCGGCCCTTGGGCAAAATGGCATCCACTTCCATGTGGGGCCGGGCGATGACGTGGACGGAGATCAGCTCGCCCACCTTTTCCGCAGCGGCGGCACCGGCATCGGTGGCAGCTTTTACTGCGCCCACATCGCCGCGGACCATCACAGTCACCAGACCGCCGCCTACCTGCTCTTTGCCCACCAGCTGCACGTTGGCGGATTTGACCATGGCATCCGCTGCTTCAATGGCGCCGATGAGGCCTTTGGTTTCAATCATACCCAGAGAATTCGTATCCATATTGTTCCATCCTTTTCAAAATAGTGGTATCTTCCCGATTATCCCCGGGTGGGAGCCGCCGCCACTTCCGCCACTGCTGCGGCAAAGGCAGCACAGGCTGCGTCGCAAGCGCTTTGGGTACCTGAGAGTAACCCGCCGCCGAAGTTGGTTTCACTGGGCGGGCCGTAGAATTTGCACAGCCGCACATCCGCCGCCTTCAGCGCCGCATCCAGGGCGTACATCCCTTCCAGGGGCGGGGCAATGAGATAGGCCAGCGCCGATCCCACCGGCACTCCCGCTTCCCGGGACAGGAAAGAACCGGCACTGCTTACAGTGTGCGCAAGATAAGGAACCTTATTCGTTTCTTCAAAGCCCAGCCGCTCCAGCGCCCGAACAGCAGCCTCCATGCCGCTTCTCACCGCTCCGGGGGTCTGCCCCGCCAGGATGCCGATGACCTCCCCGGCGTTGGGTGTGGAGGCGTTGGACGCTCCTGCATAGAAGCTGCGGCCGTAAGCTACCTCCACCTCCGCTGCCTTGGTTGCCTCGTCCAGGGCAATATAGGTAGCGTCGTCACAGTCGGTGGTCAGCAGGGCCAGGGCAGGGTACCCTTTGGGAGCGCCCAGGGCTTTGCACAATGCAGGACTGGCATTGGCCAGATACCGCACCGCCAGAACCTTCACGGGAATCATACCGCTCCCTCCAGATGCAGCCCTACGCCGGAAACTTTTTTCTGCAGAATGGTCTCAATCAGCCCGGCAATGTGGGCACCGGCCTCCACCGCCGGAGTACCCTGGGCATGGATATTGGAAACCACCGTCCGGGCAGATTCGGAAACCCCGGTGCGAGGCTGGTAGGTGATATAGGCGGACATGCTCTTGTCCGTCACCAGGCCGGGCCGCTCGCCCACCAGCATGCACACCAGCTCGCAGCCGGTCACATCCCCGATGGCGTCTCCGGCGCCCACCCGGCAGTAGCGGACAAAAATGGGCGTTCCCGGGTCAATGCCCCGGATCTGCAGTCCCTCCCGAATGGCCTGGAGGCAGTCCATGGCGTTGGCGGTAATGGCGGCGGAGCTGAGCCCGTCCCCCACCACGATCTGTACCTTGGGCTTGCCTGGGATGGCGGCACGGATTTTCTGCTGATTTTCCTCGTCAAAGCACCGGCCATGATCCGGGCGGGTCAGGTATTCGTCCTTATCACCGCACCGGGTCTGGACCTCCACCATGCCGTTCTGGGCGGCAAAATCCGGGCTTACCTGGGAAAATACCGCATCCTGAGCCGCTGCATGGTCTGCCCGGAAGCGGAGCATGGTCAGCGTTTTGTACCGGGGGCCTGCCCGACCGCTGCCCAGCCGGGCGGGGGTTCGCTCCTTCATGCTCCGGAATTTCTCCCCGTTTTCCGGATTTTCCGTCAGATACAGCTTCCGTAAATCCAACGCCGTCACATCCGGCACAAAGTCCCCGTCGCCATAGCCGGTTTCCTTGGCCTCCGGCTGGGGGGCCGTGGGATGGTACTCACCGGCCTTGACCATGGGCGGCATGTCCATGGTTCCCAGAATCTGGGCAACCATGGCAGCCAATTCCTGTTTGTTCATACGCATCTCCTCATCCAATCCAATTTCTCCTACTGTTCCAGAACCAGGGTTTTCACCACCACCGGCAGGGCGCTGGCCACCGGTGCGCCGATGTCCAGATAGCTTCCGGCGCTGACCTTCACCCGGTCAATGCACAGAATCTGGGTCTGCTTCGGCGTCCGGGCCGCCAGGGCCTGGCCCAGGGCTTTGGCCATATCCTGTTCCAGGCACAGCAGTACCGGTGCCTGGGTCTGCCCCAAAATCTCCTCCGCCAGGGCCGTAACCTCCCGGTAGGAGGGGGCAGCCTTGCCCTGCATGGCCAGAATTGCCGTGCCTTCCTGCTTGCGCAGTTCCCGGCCAATGTCCTGGGGATTCTGGATGTTCACCACCGGAACATTTTTCAGGGGAAATTGTACATTTTGGTAAAACACCGTACTGCCGGACAGCTGGGTGCTGTGGCATCCCGCCCCGATCACCGTGGCCCGGATGGTCTCGCTGCCAAGGCGAAACTGTCCCTGGCACAATCGGCTCCGTCGAATCGCCTGTCCCAGAATCGGCCCCATGTCCCCGAATTGGCTCCAGGGAAAATCCTTTCCAATGCAGTCCGCCACCCCGCCGGAGAAGGACAGTACCACCGGCTCCTGGGGCGGGGCAAATCCGCCGGCGGCCTCCGCTGTGGTCAGCTTGTCCAGAAGCTGCGTCTTTTCCCGCAGTCCCGCCGCCATTTCCAGCGCCTGGGTCAGCAGCTGGGCCACCGTTTCCAGGTCCGCCTGGGTGACTCTGTCCCCGGTTTTCAGGTTACATAACCCGGAAAGCACCGGAGAAACGTAGGAAACAATCCCATCTTCCCCGAATTTCACCAGCCGCCCGCCCACGTTCAGGCATCCGGTGTTCACAATCTGCCCGTTTCGGATCAGAGCAAGATTGCTGGTGCCGCCGCCGATGTCCATGTGCAGCACCGTTTTTCCCTCTTGCTCAGAAAAGGCCACTGCTCCGGCACCTTTGGCCGCCAGTACGCTTTCCAGATCCGGCCCGGCGGTGGCTACCACGAACTCCCCGGCGAAATCCGACAGAGCATCCAGCACCGCCCGAGCGTTTTCCTTCCGGCTGGTTTCGCCGGTGATGATGATGGCCCCGGTGTCTACATCCTGCCGCTGAAGTCCTGCCTTTCGGTATTCTTCCTGGACAATTTCCCGGATTTTCTCCCCGTCCACATGGCTTTCATCCAGCAGCGGCGTTAAATAAACGGGACTTTTGTACCGAATTTCCCGCTGGGCAATTTCCAGTTCCGGCACGGCAAAGGCAGAGGCCCGGTTTTCCACCACCAGTTCTGAAACAATCAACTGGGTGGAAGTGGTTCCCACGTCCAGGCCCACACTGCACAGCCGCTCAGACACGCCCGGTCACCTCTTCCAGAATCCGCCGCACCACAAAGTCCTCCACCACCATTGGATTGCTGTCGCAGCAGGGGTCCTGCAGGGCCGCCTGGACAATCTGCCCCACGTTTTCCCAAACCGCCCGGGGATCTACCCCCGCCTGGGCCAGGGTTTCCGGCAGATTCAGTTCCCGCCGCAGCCGGACAATGCCGTTTTTCAGGTTCCGCACCGCAATGGTGTCGGCACTGCCCCCCATCCCGGCGGCTCTTGCCAGTTCGGCATACTTTTTCCCCGCCACATGGGCGTTGCAGCCGATCACCGAGGGAAGCAGAATGGCATTGAGCCGTCCGTGGGGTACATGGAACAGCCCGCCCAGAGAATGGGCCATGGCATGGCACAGCCCCAGCCCCGCCTGAGTAAAGGCCATTCCCGCCATGGTGGCTGCCAGATGCACCTTCAGCCGGACGCTTTGGTTTCCTGCATAAGAAGCAGGCAAAGATGCGTAAGCGCTGCTGAATGCCTCCCGGGCGTACAGATCTGTCACAGCCCCGGCGCCCTTGGCAACGTAGGCCTCCAATGCATGGGTCAGCACGTCAAATCCCGTCTCCGCAATCAGTCCTTTTGGCAGCTGCTGAAGCAGATCGCTGTCCAAAATCGCCACATCCGGCCGCAGCCGGGGGTCAACCAAGGGATGTTTTACCTTATTGTGGGTCAAAATGGCAAAATCCGTCACCTCCGAACCGGAGCCGGAGGTGGTGGGAATGGCCACAAAGGTATAGTCCCCTTTGGCAAAATAGGCCATGGCCTTGGCGCAGTCCATTGCGCTGCCGCCCCCCAGGGCCACCACCAGATCCGGGTTGAATTCCCGGAGCCGGGCTGTCCCTTCCGCCGCCAGTTCCACCGTAGGGTCCGGCTGCACCTTGTCAAAATACTCTACTTGCGGGCATTTTGCCTGGTCGGCAATGCGTTTTGCCGTACCGTTTTTCATAAAATAGGGGTCCGTCACCAGAAACAGCCGCCGCCCTTGCAGACTTGCCAGCACGGAAACCGCTCCGCTGCCGGAAATCAACCTGGTTTTGCAGGAGAATTCCTCCATAACTATCCACCGCCTTTTCAGAGGTAGTATTTCCAGCAATACGGGAATTATGAGGAAAATTTCCATAAAAAAACACCCGACTTCCGAAGAAGTCGGGTGCTTGGGAAGGAATTATTAGTACTGGGTGGGCTTGATGTGCCAGATTTCCTCTGCATACTGACGGATGGTCCGGTCGGAGGAGAACTTGGCAGCGGAGGCCACATTCATCAGGCACTTGCGGCCGAAGGCCATCCGATCGGCATAATCCCGGTTGGCCTGGAGCTTGGCGTCCAGATAGGACTGGTAATCCAGCAGCAGGTAGTAGTGGTCAGCCTTGTGCCAGGCAGTACCATCCAGCAGAGCATGGAACAGTTCCCGCTGACCGTCGTCGGTGGGTACAGTGCCGTCCACCAGGGTGTTGATGGCCCGGCGCAGGTCGGCGTTGGTGTCGTAGATGCCACGGGCATAGTAGCTGTCCTTGGCCTGGTTGATCTGCTCCACGGTATGACCGAAGATATACTCGTTCTCGATACCGGCCTCCTGGGCAATCTCCACGTTGGCGCCGTCCAGAGTTCCCAGAGTCACAGCACCGTTGAGCATCAGCTTCATGTTGCCGGTGCCGGAAGCCTCTGTGCCGGCAGGGGAAATCTGCTCGGAAATATCGGCGGCGGGGATGATATGCTCGGCATAGGAGCAGTTATAGTTCTGAACAAAGACCACCTTCAGCTTATCCGCCACGGCAGGATCGTTGTTAACCATCCGGGCAACCCGGTTGATATAGCGGATAATGGCCTTGGCCCGGGCGTAGCCGGGGGCAGACTTGGCGCCGAAGAGGAAAACCGTGGGATGGAAGTCCGGCAGACGGCCTTCCTTCAGACGGAAGTAAATATCCACCACTGCCAGGATGTTCAGCAGCTGCCGCTTGTACTCGTGCAGACGCTTGACCTGGACGTCGAAAATGAAGTCCGGATTCAGCATCACGCCTTCATGCTTGGCAACCACAGCGCACAGCTGCTGCTTCTTCTGCCGCTTGATGGCATTGAAGCGGGTGATGGTTTCGTCGTTGATGTGATCTTTCAGCTTGGAAATCAGCTCCAGATCCTTCAGGAAATCACCGCCAACCAGTTCCCGGATCATGGCAGTCAGTTCGGGGTTGCACAGACCAATCCAGCGGCGGGGGGTAATGCCGTTGGTCTTATTCTGGAACCGATCAGGGAAGGCATGGTACCAATCCTTGAAGCAGTCGTCCTTCAGAATCTGGGAGTGAATTTCCGCAACACCGTTGACATAGGTGCCTACATACACGGACAGGTTTGCCATGTGGGCGGTATTGTCCCGGATGATGAACAGATTGGGATGCTCCCACTTGAGCTTCTGGTCAATCTGGCAGATGATGTCCACAATTTCGGGCACCACAGAGCGCAGCAGATCCAGCGGCCACTTTTCCAGAGCCTCGCCCATAACGGTGTGGTTGGTGTAGGAGAAGGTCTTCTGAGCAACGTTGAAAGCCTCGTCAAAGCTCAGGCCCTCCAGCATCAGCAGCCGGATCAGTTCGGGGATGGACATGGCGGGGTGGGTATCGTTCAGCTGCACAGCGTAGAAATCGCTGAACTTTCTCAGATCGCCGCCGTGGGCCAGCTTGAAGGTCCGCAGCATATCCTGCAGGGAAGCGGAAGACAGCACATACTGCTGCTTGATGCGCAGGCGCTTGCCTTCCCAGGTGGAGTCGTTGGGGTACAGGACACGGGTGATGTCCTCGGCCTTGTTCTTGGCATCCAGAGCCCGCAGATAGTCCTGGTCATTGAAAGCATTGAAGTCCAGTTCCTGCTCAGCTTCACACTGCCACAGACGCAGAGTGCCCACGTTGTTGGTATCGTAGCCGATAACCGGCACATCGTAGGGCACAGCCAGCACGGTGTGCTCAGGGAACTTGATCTTTACGGTATGGTTATACCGGCGGTAGGACCAGGGATCACCGAACTTGGTCCAGTCGTCAGCCTTTTCCACCTGGCTGCCGTTGCCATCGAAGCTCTGCTTGAACAGGCCGAACTTATAGCGCAGGCCATAACCGGACAGGGGGATGTTGGTAGAAGCAGCGGAATCCAGGAAGCAGGCTGCCAGACGGCCCAGACCGCCGTTGCCCAGAGCGTCGTCTTCGATCTCTTCCAGCACAGCCAGATCCACGCCCCGCTCTGCAAACAGGGTCTTCATCTCATCCAGGATGCCCAGGTTAAACAGGTTGCTGTAAACCAGACGGCCGATCAGGTATTCTGCGGAGATGTAGTAAGCCTTCCGGTTGGGCATACGGGTCTTCTTGGAACGGCTCCAGTTGTCGGAAATGGCCATCATCACAGCCTGACCCAGAGCCTCGTGCAGCTCCTGAGGAGTGGCCTCCTTCAGGGATACGTCATAGGTATACTTCAGCTGTGCCTCCGTCCATTTCAGGATATTCACACAATTTATATTCATATTCGCTCTCCATTCTTAACGCGGAAAACCGCAATTGCTGTTTCAGATTCTGCAGCGCCGGAAGTGCCGTGCCGGGCCGCAAATGGTCTTGAAACGTTTCCACACTTTTTCAAGACACTCCTACAGAGTAATACTTTTCCAGCTTTTTGTCAAGTAAAACCCTGTACAAAAGCCATAACATTTCCTATTTTTGGCAGAATGTTCAGATTCTGCCCAACTTTTTCGGCACATATACCCCGGCACACAGTCAGGTGCGCCGCCCATTTTCCGGCACAGGAGAAAAAACCAGCCCCGCCGAACAGGCGGGGCTGGCAGAATCGATATGGACTTAGGCTTCCAGATTGATGCCGGTCTCCTTGGAGAAGACATGGCAGACATGACCGGGGAATCCGAACTTGACAGTGGAGCCGTTGGACAGGGCAGCCACTTCAGCACCGGTCATATTCATGGTGGACACGACCATAACCACATCACGGCCCATGGAGGTGACGTGCAGGTGGACGGAGGAGCCCATCATTTCGGAAACGTCAACCTTGCCTTCGATGCCGGTGCCCAGCTCAATATGCTCAGGACGAACACCCAGAACCACATCCTGCTCGGCCACGTTGTTCTTGGCCAGGGCAGCCTGCTTCTCCTCGCTCAGTTCAACGGTCAGGCAATCCAGCTTCACAGCGTACTTGCCGTTGACCTTAACCAGCTTGGCGTTTTCGAACATGTTCATCTGAGGAGTACCGATGAAGGTAGCAACGAACAGGTTGTACGGATGGTTGAAGACCTCCTGAGGAGTGCCGATCTGCTGGATGAAGCCGTCCTTCATGATGACGATCCGGTCGCCCAGGGTCATAGCCTCAGTCTGGTCGTGGGTAACGTAGATAAAGGTGGTGTTGATCCGCTCCCGGAGCTTGATGATCTCTGCACGCATCTGGTTACGCAGCTTGGCGTCCAGGTTGGACAGAGGCTCGTCCATCAGCAT